>NZ_JAMPJZ010000004.1:0-140227 GCF_039961835.1 Trichocoleus sp. ST-U1 | reverse complement strand
ATTGAGTCCTCTGCTTCGCTTAAGATAATCCGAATGGGAGCAGGCATAGATTAATGGAAAACTTCGTTTAGGGGCTTTATGCCATCTTATATTTAATTAGTCCCAGCTACTTACACGGGCACAGCAACTATTTGAGCAAGCAGAGCAACTACGGCAGCAAGGAACGGCAGAATCTTGGCAACAGGCACTTGCTAAATACGAAGAAGCACTCTCTATTTGGCAGCAATTGGCGGTTAACGAAGCTCCGCCGTATGAGGCTCGCAGTTGGGAAGCTTCGACTCTTCGCGGCATCGGCACGATCTACTATATTCAGAACGAGAATCAGAAGGCACTGGACTCTTTCGAGCGGGGGTTAGCTGTCAGTCGCGAGTTGAAAAACCGCCTTCAGGAAGCGATCGCTCGTGCCTCAATGGATAATGCTGGCTCCAACTCAAACGACAAACAAAAACTGCTCGACACTTACAAGCAAGCACTTGCATTCACCAACGTTGAGGAAGCTTCCCTACTCAATTCTTTCGGTGGTGTTTACTTCGAGTTAGGCAAAAAGCAAGAAGCACTGGAATATTACAGACAAGCCCTGTCGCTGCTTCGAGCTGAGAAAAAACCCTCTCGTGAAGCTGTTACACTGAGCTTCATCGCTAATCTCTACTTCCAGTCAGGCGAAACTCAATCAAGCCTCAACTTCTACAATCAAGCACTGGAGATTCAACGTGCCGAGAAGGATATTGCTGCACAAGCCCGAACACTCGGCACTATCGCCATAATTTACACCCAATTGGGCGAATTGCAACAGGCGCTTGCCACTTATAACCAAGCACTCGAACTCCAGCGAGAAAGGAAGGGTTTTGCTAGGCAAGCGGATATCCTTGGGGGTATTGGCTTGGTCTACTTCAAAGGGGGTCAGTTTCAGTTGGCGCTGGATTTCCATAACCAAGCGCTGAAACTTTGGCAAGCAGCACAGGGAAATCTATCTGGAACAGATTTAGCCTTCAACCTTACTCAACAAGCTGAGATTCTCAGGAATATCGGCCTCACCTATTCCTTAGGGGGATTTGGCGATCTTGCTAAAGCACTGGACTTTTTTAACCAAGCCCGATCGCTTTACCAAAAGGCGGGATATCGATACGGGGAAGCGACCCTGCTCTCCTACATCAGCAATACCTACAAACAATTGGGGGAAATGCAGAAAGCCCTCGATGCCTTAAATCAAGCGCTCGTGCTGTGCCGTGCCATTTCCAGTCCCACTAAGGAAGCTGTTGCCCTCCGTGACATCGCTGGTACCTATGAGTCAATGGATGAGCCGCAGCAGGCACTAGACTTTTACAACCAAGCCCTCGAAATCCAGCGTCGGGTGAACGATCGCCCTCAACAAGCCGCCACCCTCAACAGTATCGCTAAAGTCTACAGTTCATTGGGCGATTATCAGCTGAGTATTGATACACACAACCAAGCTCTAGAGATATTTAAAAGCATTGGCAATCTCACTAACCAAGCTCTAACTCTTACCAACATTGGTGGTGTCTACCAAGGAGCAAAAAATTATGAAAAAGCGTTGGAATTTCACAATCAATCGCTGGCTCTGGCAAAACAAAATAATGATTTCCCGCAGCAAGTTACCACACTTGTAGGTATTGCTTCAGTTTACCTATCATTAAAGGATTATTCTAAGGCGCTTGATGCAGCTAACCAAATCCTTGCACTGTCACGCGAACAGAATAACGCCTCCTGGGAAGCCTATGCATTTGGGATGAGCGGTGTTGCTTATCTGAAATCGGGGGATTACCAGAAAGCACTGGAAGCCCTGGAAAAGGCAGTGGCTGCGGATCGGAAGGTAGAGGATCACCAAGGAGAAGCCACCCACCTGCGCGATCTGGGTAAGGTTTACAATGCATTGAAGCAGTACGAAAAAGCGCTATCAACCTACGATCGGGTTCTAGCACTGCGGCGGATGTTTGGCGATCGCACGGAGGAAGCATATACACTCTATGAGGTTGCGATTACACAACGCGACAAGGGCAATCTCAACGCAGCCCGTACCCAAATCGAAGCCGCCATCAAAATTGTTGAGGACATACGCACCAGAGTCACCAGCCCAGAACTGCGTACTTCCTACTTTGCCTCCGTGCAGAATTACTACCAGTTCTACATCGACGTGCTGATGCAGTTGCACAAAAAAGAGCCTTATATTGGGTACGATGCTCTGGCACTGCACGCCTCGGAACGCGCTCGTGCCCGGAGTCTTTTGGAACTCCTAACAGAGGCTAACGCTAATATTCGGCAAGGAGTCGAGCCAAAACAGCTGGAACAAGAGCGCACCTTGCAGCAAAAACTTGATGCTGTTGAAAAACGCCGAGTTGAGTTACACAGTAGCAACCCCACTAAAGGACAGCTAGAGAAAATTGAACGAGAACGCGAAAATCTCTTAGAAGAGTATCGACAAGCCCAAGCTGACATCCGCGCTAAAAGTCCCCGCTATGCCGCCCTCACTCAGCCAAAACCCCTCACCTTAGCAGAGATTCAGCAGCAGGTTCTGGATGACGATACGCTGCTTTTGGAATACTCGCTAGGCGAAGAACGCAGCTATCTTTGGGCTGTCACCAAGACAGGCATCACCAGCTACCAACTCCCCAAACGCGCCGAAATTGAGTTAGCGGCACGGGGTTTCTATGATCTTTTGAATACCCCTGGCTATCGCTTGGAAACCCGAAAGCCTATCGATAACCAAAGAGGCATTGCGGTTGAACTCGCTCCTGCTAACACCGAAGTCGTAACCAAACTCAGCCAGATGCTCTTGGGGCAAGTGGCTGGGAAACTAGATAAGAAACGATTACTCATTGTCAGCGAGGGTGCATTGCAGTATGTCCCCTTTGCCGCGCTACCAGTACCAACGCAGCCAAGCACAGAAAACAAAGCCAATCCTTCCACCTCACCTACGCCACTGTTAGTCAATTACGAAATCGTCAATCTACCCTCAGCCTCCACGCTAGCCGTTTTAAGACAAGAACAAGCTGGGCGCAAACCTGCTGCTAAAGCTGTGGCGGTGCTAGCCGATCCCGTCTTCGGCAGTGACGATGAGCGAGTCAATCAAGCAAAAGGGCAGACAGAGAAGCAGCGGAGTATCGGAGAAAACCTTGCATTCAGCACTTTAGCAAGATCCGCTAGAGAATCAGATGTCACTTTTAAGCGTCTACCCTTTACCCGACAAGAAGCTGAGCAAATTCTATCCCTCGTACCAGCCGCAGAACGCAGGCAAGCCTTCGATTTTGCTGCCAATCGTGCCTCTGCAACCAACCCAGAACTCAGCCAGTACCGGATCGTGCATTTTGCCACTCATGGCATCCTCAACAGCGTACATCCAGAATTATCAGGGGTGGTGCTGTCTCTGCTAGATGAAAAAGGGGAATCGCAGAATGGTTTCTTGCGACTGCACGATGTTTTCAATCTCAACTTGCCAGCTGAACTGGTGGTACTGAGTGCTTGCGAAACGGGATTAGGTGAAGAAGTCAAAGGCGAAGGATTAGTGGGCTTGACACGCGGCTTTATGTATGCGGGTGCGCCGCGAGTGGTAGTGAGTTTGTGGAGTGTCAGCGATCGCGCAACATCCGAATTGATGACCAAATTTTACAAAGGAATGCTGGAAAAAAATCTACAGCCAGCGGCGGCATTGAGAGCAGCACAGATAGACATGTGGCAAAAAACGGAATGGAAAGCACCCTATTACTGGGCAGCTTTCGTACTGCAAGGCGAGTGGAAATAACAACCGAACTGTATCGCTTCTAGCTCCCTCAGGAGTTACACAGTTGGCTTAAGAATGAAACGAGGAGCCGCCAAGTAGTGACGAACAGCATCTCGCACAATCCTGCGTTGCAATCAGGAAGTTAATGTAATCGGGTTGGTTGACTTTCGCTGGCTTCATTCCTAAGTAGTTTTACCTCACCTCCCCTTTTTTCTCAACTGCGTAACTACTGAATCTTTATGAAGCTGGAATAAAGCTCAACTCTCCACTGATTTCCGGACAAGTTATAAGTTTTAGTTATGAATTAAATGAATTTACGTATTTATACTTAGGCAAGCTTTAGAAAAATTGTCCATTTATGATTTATTTTTTTCATCAAGTCTCCCATTTTTACTAACTTTCATGGCTAGACAAGCCGTTAGTAGGTCACTCTAATTAAATTACATTTAATAAGTCTTTACATATATAAGCTGTTTATATATGGATACTTTTTATTTTTTCAGTAAAGTCTACGTGGAATTACTAGAAATTCACAGAGGAGAATAGTAGGCTTCCTTTTACGGCTGAGTTGTATTCAATACCTGGCTAGGGCACCTTTAATTGCAACTTAGTAGGCAAGGAATTCTAACTGCTGGGTCTGTCTACATTCTCGGCTTCAACTTAATTCTGCATGAGAGGAACACTTTATGAGTTTAATGAGAAAAGTTACAGGAATTGTCGGGGGAGCAGCGTTGCTCACAATGGGTATAAATTCAGCTCCCTCTGAAGCTGCTTTGTTGGACTTTTCTTTAAGAAGTTTTAGAAAAGAAATTTCTTTTACTTTAGATACCTCGGTGACAGATCAGGATTCTTCTCCAACCGCTGGTTTCTTCCCAAACGCGATATCAGACCTTAAAATAGACGGTTCGCCAGTTCCATATTCTGATACGGCAAATGTGAATACTAGAGCGACTACTTCTGCGGGGTTTGGCGGTGGAATTGGGCCAGGAGAGTTTTCTAGTTTGAGCTTCTTTTTCAGAGGTTTTGATTTAAATTTACCGGATCCAGTCCCCATTCCTACCTCTTATTTCTTTGTTCTCTGGTTTGATAATTTTTCTTTAGTCAATCAACTCTCTAGTGACCCCAACGACTATGCATTACGCATTGGTTACGGAAGAGAAGATACTATTGGCTCTCTCCGTACAGATATTCCTCCAGAACTGCTAACTGTGACGCTTCGTCAAGCTCCATCTCCCAATCCTGTTCCGGAACCCAGTGCGATGGCAGGTCTTTGTGTCTTAGGCCTGAGCTTCTTATTAAAGAAGACTGCTCAAAAATCTTATTAAAGAAGACTGCTCAAAAAGCTTAAACAGGGCTTACGCAGCAGCAATTTAAACTGAGGAGATCAGCTTCACCAAACTCGACTACTGCCAATATCTACTGAGCAGTCCTGTCAACAACACGGTCACGAACTTGACCGATCATCTTGAGGGTATTAGCCATGATCGCATCAATCGCTATCTGCGTGGGGAGAAGTTGACGCCTCGAAAGTTGTGGGACGACACCGTGGAACCCCTTCTACAACCGTCCGAGAATGCCTAAGTGCTATTAAATGATACGGTTCTAGACAAGCGTTATTCAGACTCGATTGAACTGGTCAGGCGACAATACTGGTCAGGCGGCAATACAGTGGGAATGAGCATCGCGTGATTCGGGGCATTGGCTTGACGCCGCTGTCTGTACGTCAATGGTGAAACTGGACTGAAATGTCCCTTGCGTAAGCCCTGTCCTTTACAAACTCAAGGGGAGGCGAACCGTGAAACTAGATCCCATCCCTTCCTGACTTTCTACAGTAATATCACCCCCCATCATCTGGCAGAAGTGACGGCTAATCGCCAACCCCAGTCCAGTACCGCCATACTTTTTCGTAGTCGAGGCATCTCCTTGCATAAAGGCTTGAAACAGTTGCTGTTGTTGTTCATCCGAGATCCCAATCCCAGTATCGGCGACCCGAAAAAGGATGAAGGACGTTTTCAAGGATGAAGGATGTAGGGTGGAAGAATCAGAGTTTCGGGTTTTTAGACTTGCTGCTGGTAGTTGACTCTGAGCGATCGCGCTTTCATCTTTCTGCACTGTCAGCGTCACTCGACCTTGCTCGGTAAACTTGGCAGCATTGGAGAGCAAATTAAACAATATCTGCCGTACCTTAATCTGGTCAGCGTACATGGTGCCCAGATTCTCGTCACAATGAACGTCTAAGACATTTCCATTCTTCTCTACTAACGGTTTTACTGTTATGACAACGCTAATAATTAACATTTTGATATCAAACGTTTCCGGGTAGAGAGTCATTTTCCCGGCTTCAATCTTCGACAAGTCGAGGATGTCATTAATCAGTGCCAGAAGATGTTTGCCAGCAGAGTTAATTGATTGAAGATCGCTAATAAAATCTTCATCGCTTAAGCCGAGATCCTGGGCATCTTCTTCGAGAAGTTTGCTCAAGTTAATGACAGCATTCAAGGGTGTACGCAGCTCGTGGCTCATATTCGCCAGAAACTGACTTTTGGAGGTACTAGAAGCTTCAGCTAATTCTTTCGCTTGTTGCAATTCTTTGGTTCGCTCGGATACTCGTTCGATGAGATGATTCAGAGAAGTGGCTAATGACCCAATTTCATCGCCAGTGGTGACAGGGGCACGCAGATCAAAATTAGATTCCCGTGCTACCTGCTGAGCCACTTGAGTAACCGTGACGACTGGCTGAGCGATGGCGCGACTGGTACGCAGCGCCATCGTCCCTGCGATCGCAACCGAAACAAGCATACTCAAGATAATAATGATTTTCTCCAGTCCTTGAGCATTCTCCATCACTTCTCTCCCTTGCTGCTCCTGCTTTTGAGCCATGTCAAGGAGGTTGCTCAATTGTGCATTGAAGCGCTCTAAAGTCATCGCTGACTCCCCACGGATCGCGATGAGTAGTTGCCGTCGCGCTGACTCAACCGCCTTTGGCTGCAATTGCAATTGGTCAATTGGTTGCAAGCTAGACTCAGTTTGCTGAACGTAGGAGTCCAAAGTAGTCGTGTAAGCCTGCAATAATTCCTGTATTGTGTCGGGGGTTGCTGCTAACCAGGCAGGGTTGCTCTTGATGAAGCGTTCAATTTCCAACCTCAACTTCTTAGCTTTGCTAACACAGTCGAAAAATTGCGCTTTTTCCAATTGCAGCTGTTGTGAATTCTCTAGTACAGCAGCTAAATGCGAACCATGTAATTGCACCTCGATGACCGCATCCTTAAAATTTCCGAGCAGTTGTGCTTGTACGTGGGCATCATTGAGTTGTTTGACGCCTTGCCCTTGGTAATAGTCTGCGATTACTAACCCAGCTAGCGAACCGAAAAAGCCAATCGCAATTGCTAGGAAATAGCCGTAGCCAATCTTTTGGTGGATGCGCCAAGAACCGGCTTTCGGTTTCCAAGGTAAGAGAGATTTTAGCGAGTGGCGGTCGGTCGAGAGCGGCTGAGTCGCTAAAACTTTTTGGCTCTCTGTGGTGTCGTCAGCAGCGGTTGGCTCTTGAGGTTGCATCAGCACAAATTCCTTGCCTTGCTGCTAAAAATGACCAAATCAGCCCTATTAGATCGAGTCGAGTCTCGCTCGACCCTTAGCTCCACTTCTTTTATAACAGCACCACCGCTGAGCCAATGTGATTTGTATGGTGTTTTAAACAAGATCGAGGAAAGGGTTAAGTTTCCAAAAATGTAACCTAAAGCACTACTCGAAAGCTACAGTGCCAGATTAGGAACACGAGATTATTTGTTGTTCTAATTTGTGTTCCAAAATATGAATCGCTTTCTCCCGTGTAGTGCTAAGCCGAATTTCTGGAATCGTGTAAAAATTGTTTCTCTAGCGCTGGGTATCCTCAGCCTGAGTGCCTGCCAATCTGCCCCGACGCTAGAGAAACTACCCAGAAGCCTGACTGTCTCCGGAAAAGGAGATGTCAGCATTCCGACAACGATCGCGCAAGCGCGTTTGGGTGTGGAAGTTCAGGGGAAAACTTCTCAGGACGTTCAGCAGCAAGTCGCCCAACGCTCTTCTGCGGTAGTGAAACTGCTGAAATCCCGTCAGGTGGAAGAACTAAAAACGACTGGAATTACTCTCGCTCCTAACTATAGTTTCAAAGACGGTAAGCAAACCCTGAATGGATATATCGGCACCAACATTGTAAGTTTTCGGACTGGTCATGAAAAAGCCGGGACGCTGTTAGATGATGCCATCAAAGCCGGTGCAACACGAATTGATGGCGTTAATCTTGTTGCTGCGGATGAAGCGATCGCGCAGGCTCAACAGGAAGCGATTAAAAAAGCCTCCGAAGACGCCCAAAAGCAAGCAGCAGCGGCGTTGGGGGCACTCGCTCTCAATCAGCGAGAAATTGTCAGCATTCAAATCAATGGAGTCAATCCACCACAGCCAGTCATCGCCTCCGAGCAGGCTTTATTATCCCCTCGAAATCAGGCTGCTGACACGCCGGTTGTGGGTGGCGAACAGAAGATTATTTCATCCGTTACCTTGCAAATTCGCTATTAAAGAGCGGCTTAACGTTTCAGGATGCGTCCAATCCAAATTACACCTAAAGTCCCTAACCCAAACCAGATAGCCACGATAATAAAGGCAACAATCCAATTCGTAGGTTTATCTTGAGCGATCGCAGTTGTTGCTTTTTCCCGACAATCCGCCATCACCGCCGGAGGAATCATCTTCAGTACCAGCCAAATTCCCAGCGGCACAAGAATCAGATCGTCTAGATAACCAATGACTGGGATAAAATCTGGAATCAGATCGAGCGGACTAAAGGCATAGGCAACGATAAAACCAGCCAATATCCTCGCATACCAAGGAACTCTGGTATCTTTACAAGCCAAGTAAATTGCGTAGGTTTCTTTTTTCAGCTGATGGAGCTGTTGTTTCCATCCCTGCATCTGTGTTGACCTAAATGAACGTTAAACGCTAATGAAGCTGTAGCGATCGCTTACTGCAATACTTGAATAAGTTGCCACTCTCGGACTTTCCCGATCGCTCGGTAAGGCGAGGATAAATTGGCGAGTTGTTCTGACCTAATCCAAGCGTAGCTAGACGGTTGCAGCTCTGAAACTTGTTTAACCTGTTTCGCCAAATCGGGAGTGTAAAAGCATAGTAGCACTCCAGTTTTTCCCGTTCCTCTGATCCAATTCACTGGATGAGTTTGTAACACAGCAGCAATTTCCGGCTGCTGCATTAATGCCTTGATCTCAGGGTTGTAATCTCCGATTAAACCCGTGCTTCCCGCTACGGCTAAAGCAAACCAAGGTCCTACCAACCAAGCTGCTAACCAATAACGAGCCGTTAAAAACTTCTTGCCAAAGTAATAACGACCTATCCACACCACTGGTAACATTAGCCAACCCAACCCCAAACCAAGAGCGATCGCTCCATACTTTTGTATTTGTGCATCCCCTTTCACGCCAGGAATCGGAAAACTACCGTACAACGCCACACCTGCTAACACTAATAAGCAAGCTAACCCCCCAAAGGCATAACTGAGATTTTGCGGAAGCCATTTTCGCGGCGATTTGTTCTCATAAATTCTGGCAAGCCAATCCAAAGCAAGTCCTGCCAATAAAGCCACAAAAGGATAAAGAGCCAAAGCATAATGGGGCAAACGAGTCGAGAAAAAACTGAGTTCTACAAACAGAATCAGCGGAAGAACCCCTAATATTAGCTTCTGTCGAGGAAGTAGATTTCGCAAACAAATGCCTATACCTAATAGGCTGAAAAAAGGCCAGGGAAAAGCTTTGGCTGGAACATTCCAGAAATAGTAAGGCCAAGTATTTCCATCACTTTCATCTGAGCTAAGCCTGAAAATAAACTGGAACAATTCCTGAAAAGTATCTTTGTCATAGTGCAGCCAACCATTCAAAAGCCAGACGATTGTTGGGCTGAAGCCAACTGCAAAGCCTAAATAGAGCATGGGATTCGAGAGATGTCGGTGACGACGATGCTCCCAAATTAGGTAAGGTAACAGCGCGATCGCTGGCAAAAAAATCATATAGCTTCTGATTAAGAAGCCCAGGCCTAAACTTATACCAGCGACGAAGCTCCAAAAACCTTGATATTTTGGATGTCGTTCAGCTTTTAATAAAGACCAAATACCCAAAAGTGCCATGCAAACCATCGGCACATCTGGAACGGCTAATCGACTATATTGAAACCAAAAAAACTCAACACTTAGAATTGCCGCTGCTAACCATGCGGCTCGTTTACTTAACAAAATTGTCCCAATTTCATAGACCAATATCACGCTAATGATGCCAGCAATGATGCTCGGTATTCGCGCAGTTACCTCACTAATGCCGAACAGCGAGAATGAACTGGCAATCAACCAATAGGCACCGGGAGTTTTACCATAATTAGCGATAGAGGGCTTTAACCAGTTGCTAGACTCCACTATTAATTTAGCTCGCCAAGAGTAAAGTCCCTCATCATGCGCCATTAGGCTTTGCTGTTCGTGACTGAATAGCAATAAAGGGACTGACCAAAGTAACAAGGTCAAATAGGGTAATAATGCCTGTAGGCGAGAGCTTTTAAGCATTTGACTTCTCATTAAGCAGTCATTTTATTTAGTTGAAAATTAGCCTAGAAGATTTTAATGTTTTTTTATCTAAACTTTTTTGTTGACCCTCACAAAAAAGCCGAGAGGAAACTGCTTTTTTCAAAGCAAGCATCTCTTCGGCTTTAAGCTTCGAGGTATTCAGGTACTTGAAGTACAAGGATTAAGCAGTCGCTTCACACTCGGTCATTGCTTCCCGCAGGAGTGCTGCTTTGTCAGTTTGTTCCCAAGGCAAATCTAAATCCGTCCGTCCAAAGTGACCATAAGCAGCGACATCTTGGTAGAAACGACCGCCGCGATCGCTGGGTAGGTGACGTAATTTGAATTCTTGGAGAATCCCCGCTGGGCGCAATTCAAAGTTCTGTTTCACCAGTTCCAGTAAGCGCTCATCGTCTACTTTGCCGGTACCGAAGGTTTCTACCAAAATACTGACGGGTCGAGCAACGCCAATTGCATAGCTCAACTGGACTTCGCATTTTTCTGCCAAGCCAGCCGCCACAATGTTTTTAGCCACATAGCGACAAGCGTAAGCCGCACTGCGGTCTACTTTTGTCGGGTCTTTTCCGGAGAAGGCACCGCCACCATGACGGGAGTAGCCGCCATAGGTATCAACAATAATTTTCCGCCCAGTCAGACCAGAGTCGCCTTGAGGTCCCCCGATGACGAATTTGCCAGTGGGGTTGACTAGAAAGCGGGTTTCTTCGTCCGGCTGAATCGCCATATCCGCAAAAACGGGTTGTACAACCGCCGCCCACAAATCTTCTTTAATCTTGGCTTGGACTGCGGATTGCTCGCTAATTTCACCAATGTTGGCGGTGTGCTGGGTGGAAATCAGGATGGTGTCAATCCCAACGGGTTTCCCACCTTCATAGGCAACCGTTACTTGAGTTTTGCCGTCTGGACGCAGGTAAGGCAATTGTCCAGTTTTCCGAACTGCTGCAAGGCGGCGAGAAATTCGGTGTGACAAACTGATCGGCAAGGGCATCAGTTCCGGTGTCTCGTTGCAGGCGAAGCCAAACATGATGCCTTGATCGCCAGCGCCAATGGCGTCTAATTGGTCGTCGCTGGCTTCTTCGCGGGTTTCCTGCGCGGTGGTAACACCTTGGGCAATATCTGGGGATTGTTCATCCAAGGCAACCAAGACTGAGCAGCTGTTGGCAGAGAAGCCATTATCGGCATCGGTGTAGCCGATCTCTGCAATTTTTTTCCGGGCTAAGTTAACGAAATTTACTTGAGCTTTGGTGGTAATTTCACCTGTGATTAGCACTAAGCCGGTGTTGACGACGACTTCTGCGGCGACGCGGCTGCTGGGGTCTTGTGTCAGTAGCGCATCTAGAATGGTGTCAGAAATCTGATCGCAGATTTTATCGGGATGACCTTCAGTAACAGATTCAGACGTAAATAGGTAGCGACGAGACAAGGGCAATTCCTCCTGGGATGATGGCTCTTGCTAGGGCAGTGATTTGAGTTAAGTTAAGCTATTTTAACCTGCGATCCTAAAAACATTGAGACGCGATCGCTATTATGGTCAATTTATTTGATAAAGCTTTGATGAAGCGAATCGGCTGCCCTAGTATTTGGCGTTACAGTGGGAAGACATCGGGATTCGCTTTGTAGCGGGAATTTTTCGATGATTTTTATCAGAATAGTCGCTCTTGGTGGACACGAAAGCGAGCGCGCTCATGCCAATTACAAATAAATCGGTGACGCTGAGACGGTGCTAGTGATGACAGCAATTTTACCGACAGCCCAACCGGAGAAATCTTTTCCCCTAGTGCCGATGGTGAACCAGTAGCAGAAACCTATGACCATCTCTATGCCATTTTGACGACTTTGGAAGTCCTCAAACAATACTTGGCAGAGCGTCAGGCAACTGTTCTTGCTAACCAGTTTCTTGACTATTCCCAAGGCTTTCCTAAAAGGGAAACTACTTGGCTTTTACCGAGAAGATACTGGGGAAAAGTTGCTAATTGCCGATGAGCTAATGCAGGCGCTAAAGCGGGAAACTCAGAGGCGACAGCAGGCAGAAGAACAAGCCGAACAAGAACGCCAACGAGCTGAACAAGAACGCCAGCAGCGGGAATTCGCTCAACAACAGCTTGCCGATATGGAAAACCTGTTAGCTCGTTATCGCGATCGCTTTGGGAATTTGCCTGATAGCTAATGGCTAACGGGTGTCAGGGGTTCTCACCGATTAGCCATTAGCATCCAAAATTTGAATTTCGTCGAGTTGCGCGATCGCGACATCTGCACTCTCTAGATGTGCTGCCTCCGTTTTTCCCCAGCAGATGCCAACACAACCAGCGGCACCCGCCTGACGTGCCATTTGAATATCTCCGGCAGAATCTCCCACCATCAGAGTATTGCTGGGTGAAACTCCCAGTCTCTGGCAAGCTTGCAAAAATAAGGCTGGATCGGGTTTAGTTGGACCTTCATCCACTCCCATCTCTAGCTGGATATAGGGCGAGAGCTGATGACGCTTGACAAATGCTTCTACTCGTGAGGTAGAAGCAGCTGATAAAATTCCTAATTTTAAGCCAGCTTGAAACAGAAGTTGCAGCACTTCCAAAGAACCGACAAATAAGGGGGAAGGGGCAGCATCTTTTAGAAATTGATCTGCTTCATTAAAGGCGCGATGGGCGATCGCTCTTGATTCTAACCACCCCCGTCCGGTCTCAGCAATATAAGCAGCAGCAGCAATTTCATTCTCTCCATGACTGCCTACGGCTAATAACCCCGTCGGATCGAGAGTATCTCCATTAATGCCAAACGCCATTAATAAAGGATCTCCGGTTCCGGGAATTTGGGCGTCTATAATGCGCGATCGCTTTTGCCCCAACTTTCTCAAAAATGACTCCGAATCTTCTAGGGTGCCGTCCTTGTCAAAAATTACCGCCTGGATATTCGGGAACGTGACCTCTCGACAGCGAATTGTTACCAAAATTTCCTCCTCAACTCATTAAACCGCAATAAAAAAAGAGGGAAATTCCCTCTTTGGTCATCACTAATTTCAAATTTAAAATCTGAAATTTCTCTGTCTCCTAACAAAATTACTCTTGTTCTATAGCAGGTGACAGCTCTTTAGCTTCTGTATCAGGTGACTCTTCTTCCTCTTCTGTAGCGGGTGGCACCTCTTCAGCTTCGATAGCGGGTGGCACTTCTGCCTCTTCTGTAGCAGGTGGCACGTCTTCATCTTCGATAGGAGGTAGCGCTTCTTCGTCAGAAACGCCGATTTCTATAGAAGGTATCGTAGTGCCTTGCAGCTTGGCTCGCATCTGCTCCCGATACTTAGCCGCCATTTCTTCCGCCATGTCATAGACGCGATCGCGGTTCTTGATCATGTCGCCTGGTTCTGGCTCTAGCTGCTTGGTGGAGAGCGAAATCCGTCCCCGTTCAGCATCAAGGTCAATGATCATCACTTTCACTTCATCATTGACATTGAAGACGCTGTGAGGTGTGTCGATGTGGTCGTGGGAAATCTCGGAGATGTGCAGCAGTCCGCTGACGCCGCCAATATCGATAAATGCACCATAAGGCTTGATGCCTCGTACTGTTCCAATAACGACCTCGCCCACTTCCAGACGATTCATCTTCCGCTCGACCAGCGCCCGTCGGTGCGACAGAACTAGACGGTTGCGGTCTTCGTCTACCTCTAAGAATTTTAGGGGTAGTTCTTCACCAACCAAATCTTCCTTGGGTTTGCGAGTGCTGATGTGAGAACCGGGAATAAACCCGCGCAATCCTTCAATTCGTACCAATGCACCACCGCGATTGGTAGCGAAGACAAGCGATCGCACTGTAGCGTCTTCTGTCTGCAACTGCCTGACTCGCTCCCATGCTCGCATGTACTCAATGCGGCGGATGGAAAGGGTTAGCTGTCCATCTTCATTCTCGTCGGTCAGAATGAAAAATTCTCGCGTCTCGTTGGACTGCAACACTTCTTCCGGAGCATCAACCCGATTGATTGACATCTCCTGAATCGGAATATAAGCCGCTGTTTTAGCGCCAATGTCAATCAGAGCGCCCCTAGGCTCCAAACTGAACACGGTACCGGCGACAATATCACCGGGATTAAAGTGATAGTCGTACTTATCGAGTAGGGCCGCAAAATCTTCGTGAGAAAATCCAATATCTGCTGTAGCGGTTGTTTTCTGATTGACCATGCGTATCGTTTCCTGGTGTTATCTCCGTATTTAACTGTGCCTCCTGTCGATGTACGCCCACGTTTACCGCGTGCAGTTTACACCTACATAGCTCTCTCGCCAAACCTATTGTATGAGATTTTCTAGGAGCGAGAAGTTGTCCAGACAGGATATTATAACTTAATTTGCTCATCCTCCGTTTGGCTAAAATTGCTCCTCAGCAGTAGGTAAGCGGTATTTCAGCTAAAGACTACATCTGAGGTGATCGCTGCAATTTCTGCATCTGGTTGCGGTAGTTTGCCGCCATTTCCTCAGCTTTTTCATAGACTTTCTGAGGATTTTTCAGCATATCACCTGGTTCGGGTTCGAGTGCTTTTGTAGAGAGTGAGCCGCGATTCCTCTCCACATCCATCCAAATAATCATCGCCTTTATTTCATCATTAACCTTGAAAATACTTTCAAGCGTGTCAAAGTGAGCGTGCGAAATCTCACGAATGTGCAGAAGAGCGTTAATGACTCCAATATTGACAAATGCACCATAAGGCTTGAGTGCAAGTAATCGACCAACAACGACTTGGTCAACTTCTAGATGCTTCATCCCGTCTGGGTACAGCGCCACTCCGTGCGAGAGAAACAAGCGATCGCGGTCTTCATCTACCTCAACGATCTTGATAGGGATTTCTTCTCCCATTAACTCTTCTTTCGGCTTACGGGTATCGAGACGAGAATGCAAAACACAGCCGCGCAACCCCTCAACTTTAACTGAGACGCCAAAGCGATGAGCTTCAAAAATTATGGCGTAAACTGTGACGTTTTCGGCTTGCATTTGACGCACTCGTTCCCAAGCCAGCTTTTTCTCTAGCTGTCGGATGGAAAGACCAAGTATCAAATTCCCCGCTTCATCGTATTGATTTACAATCAAAAATTCGTGGGATTCGTTCAGTTGCAAGGCTTCTTCTGGAGAGTCAATCTCATTGATTGACATTTCCAGAATTGGGAGAAAAATAGCTGTTGGTACGCCAATGTCAATTAAAGCGCCCTCCGGCTCCAGAGCGATCGCTTTACCAATTACAACGTCGCCAGGACGAAAGCTAGATAAATTCGAGTTCAAAAATGTTCGGCTGTAACCACCGCATCTCTAACGCATACTATAGCAGCTTTGTCAACCGCTAGTTACTAATAACCAATAAACAAAGAAGCCTGGATTGCTGTGTCACCAGGCTCTGATAAGGAAGGCTTATTATTTTCGAGAGGATCTGTTAGTTCAGTGTCTTCCTCTGTTCCACTGCCATGACTTCGCAGATGATTCAAGGTATCCACAAAATCTCGAATTCCTTGAAACTGCCGATAGACCGAGGCAAAACGGATATATGCAACTTCGCTGATAGATTGCAGACGCTGGAGGACTAATTCCCCAATTTCTTGACTGGTGACTTCTCTGATGATGCGCTGCTGTAATTCTGCTTCAATTTCATCAACCAATACTTCCAGAGTTCCTTGGGGGATGCCGGTTTTTTCACAGGCTCGAACAATCCCACGAATTAACTTGGAACGATCAAAGGAGTCTCGCTGACCTCCCCGTTTGATCACCGTAATTGGAACAAATTCAATGCGTTCGTAGGTAGTGAAGCGATGATTGCACTTCAAACACTCGCGGCGTCGCCGGATACTTTGTCCGGCTTCCGTGGAACGGGACTCAAGGACACGGCTATCGGTGTACTGGCATAAAGGACATTGCATTTTAAAAAGTCCTCGCTTGTTGGATAGACGAGCGTGAGGAAGGATTAGAATTATCTGCCACTTTACTAAAGAAATACCTAAAATTGGAAAAGCTGAGCCGGTTATTATCTTAACCCTTGTGGAAATACAAGGGTTAAGACAGTTGCGGCTCAGTAGCTTTTCCTAAATATTAAGTTGTAGTGCTGCGAGCTTTAGGTGCGAACTACTTCTTCTCAATCCGAGGAGGTTCGCGGAAAGCGATCGCAAAGAAGAGAGTACCCAATGCGAGGGTCAAAATCAAAATGTAAGCAGCGGCTTCCATATCAGAATTTCCTGATTGTTTGCTTTACTACCAGTCTACCTTGTCAAGAAAAACTAAAAAGGCAAAAGGTCAAAGAAAAATACTCAACTTTTGCCTTTCGCCTGATTACATTTCTAGACAGCTTCCTTCTTGCGGGTACTCTTGTCACCCACTTTCTGGAACAGACCCCACTCAACCTGCTCTTCCAGGTCAGCCTCAACCCCAGCAAACACATCCCGGAACAGAGTCCGAGAGCCATGCCAGAGGTGCCCGAAGAAGAACAGCAGAGCAAATACAGCGTGTCCGAACGTGAACCAGCCACGGGGACTGGTGCGGAACACCCCGTCAGAATTCAGCGTTTCGCGGTCGAATGCAAAAGGCTCACCCAGCTGAGCTTTCCGAGCAAATTGCTTCACTTTAGCGGGATCATCAAAAGTTTTCCCATCCAAAGCACCGCCGTATAAGCTTACGGTGACACCCGCTTGCTCAAAGCTATTTTTTGATTCTGCCCGACGGAACGGAATATCGGCGCGAATCACACCGTCTTTATCGGTCAAGATCACGGGGAAGGTTTCAAAGAAGTTGGGAAGACGACGTACCGACAATTCCCGACCTTCAGCATCTTTGAATATTGGATGCCCTAACCAAGCCTGAGCAATCCCATCTCCTTTATTCATTGGACCTGCGCGGAACAAACCACCCTTCGCAGGGCTGTTTCCGACATAGTCATAAAATGCCAGTTTTTCTGGAATTTGCGACCAAGCTTCGGAAGCGCTCGCCCCTTCAGCAATATTGGCTTGAATGCGCCGGTCAATTTCTTGCTTGAAGTAACCGCCATCCCACTGATAGCGGGTGGGACCAAACAGCTCAATCGGAGTTGTAGCACTGCCGTACCACATCGTACCTGCCACAACGAAGGCGGCAAAGAATACAGCGGCAATACTGCTGGAAAGCACAGTTTCGATGTTCCCCATCCGCAAAGCTTTGTAGAGCCGCTCTGGGGGTCGAACTGCTAGGTGAAACAAACCAGCGATAATTCCTACGACACCTGCTGCAATGTGGTGAGCGACGACACCGCCAGGATTGAACGGATTAAAGCCATCGGGTCCCCACTCTGGCGCGACAGGTTGGACGCTGCCAGTGATACCGTAGGGGTCGGAAACCCACATACCAGGGCCAAATAGCCCCGACAGGTGGAATGCACCGAATCCAAAGCACAAAAGACCCGACAAAAGCAGGTGAATGCCAAACATCTTTGGCAAGTCGAGCGCTGGTTGGCCGGTGCGGGGGTCTCTAAACAGTTCCAAATCCCAGTAAACCCAGTGCCAGACGGCAGCCAGGAACAGCAGACCGGAAAGGACGATATGAGCGGCAGCAACGCCTTCAAATGACCATACGCCAGGGTAGTTTCCTGAGCTGCCAGTAATGCTCCAACCACCCCAGGATTCGGTTACACCCAAGCGAGCCATGAATGGCAGTACAAACATCCCCTGACGCCACATGGGGTTCAGGACTGGGTCGCTGGGGTCAAAAATTGCGAGTTCGTACAGGGCCATCGAACCGGCCCAACCTGCCACGAGGGCAGTATGCATCAGGTGTACAGATATCAATCGACCTGGATCGTTCAGGACGACTGTGTGTACTCGGTACCAGGGTAGTCCCATTGACTACGCTCCTCCTCAGATGAATTAAGTGTCTACTTCGACGCTTCTTTTTTTATGTGCGATTTGCCGTTGTTTACCATAATCTAAGCCAGAGAAGCTCTCTTGCAAGACTGCGGGACTGTTTCACAAGGCAAAAGTGAAAATGAAAGATTATGTTACCTACTCTTAGCTTTAAAAGCCATGCCGATTGCAGGCTTTTTGCATGAGAGTTTCGCGTACTTGATGTTTTACCTCGGCAGATGTTACAGACACGATTTATCGTGTCGATAAGGTTTTTGGCCTCGTCACACCAGGTTCACGCCATTCCTAGGTCGGAAGACCGAGGGGAGTTACCATTTAAAGAAGTGTAACTATTGTTAGAATCCATTGCAAGCGGGTTGACAGTTGGGATTAAGGTAGCGATCGCATTCTTAACCTTTCATCCCGACTCCTGGGTGCTGCTGAGTTGGGGTAACGCTGCTGACTCGTTCATTCTCTGGATGACCTCTTCAGCATCAATCAAGCGTTTTAGCACTACTTGACCAATATTCTGATTGGCTGACTCAGTTGGGACATGAGCTGTGGGTTTGACTTCGACCATAAGAATGGCGTCTTCTACTCGATACAGCCACAGTTTTTCGCCCTGCTCGAAGATGCAAAGGTTCATTTGCTGAATTTCGGGTTTGCGTCGCCAAGAGTTTTCGTTCCACAAGCCGCCGAATTCCCATACTCGACCGACAGTCCATCCATCAGAAAGGAAAAAATACTTCACGAACTTTCAACTTTCTTTATACAGGCCCTAGATTTGGAAGTTGTTCACCATTAACTACCACTTCTATCACCCAGATGTCCTGGTTATGACGAAATCCACTCAGCAAAAGAATATAAATTAAACTTATAAGTATATTTGGTTACCCTTTCCAAGAAGCATGACTGGCGATCGCCCTTATGTGAGCTTGAGGGAATGCAAAAGGATTCAAGGCGAAGCGAACAAAGCGTCCCTTGGCTAACGTATCTTGGTTGATGAAGGCGATCGCACTTTATATGATTTAAAATAAAATACTCTACAAAAAAGATACTTTAGCTAGATAATAATGAATTAAAAAGACACGGTTTTCCGTGTCTTTTTAAAACGTTTTATGCAACTTTTTCCCTATAAAGTAAAAACAGACAAAGCAAGAATACTTAATCTGCCAGAACTTCCCAGGTCAAAGTGTAGTCAGCATCATCCTCAGTAAACTTACCCCGTTGCTCTCCACGACCTAATTGACTACTGGAAGCATTTAACGTGCCCAGATAATCATCCTTATCGAAAATCCCCGTATCTTGGTCATAAAGCCGAATTTCAGCAGAAGATGTAAAAGAAATCGGCGGGATATAAGTGAGGTTGCGTGCTTCGCGATCGTTGATACTTTGTACGCCTCCAACTTGTTGTCCATTCACAACCAAGTAAGCTTCATCAGCCCCGGCGTTGTCTTCAGTCCGTTCGCAGTACAGAGAAATCAATCTGAGTTTTGGCATAGTAACCAACCTTGTATTCAATCGACAAATCTTGAATACGAAACCTCATCCGACAAATCCGAGTGATATGCTTTAACTTGAAAAGAATCACCCGATAGAATTAAGTCTATATACTGTCTAAATCGGGTTTATTTTGCCACTCAATGGCTGAAACTCCAAGCAGACTGGTGTAATCGCTAATATGAAGGATGAGTCCTTGCTACTCAGACACTTACCATGACCATGACCACGCGATCGCCCGTAGAATTTCAAGACGCTTTTGATGTTGTTGTAGTCGGAGCCGGACACGCCGGTTGCGAAGCTGCCCTCGCTACAGCACGATTGGGCTGTCGTACCCTGCTGCTAACCCTTAACCTGGACAAAATTGCTTGGCAACCGTGTAACCCAGCAGTCGGTGGCCCTGCCAAGTCCCAGGTGACGCATGAAATCGATGCTTTGGGTGGGGAAATTGGGAAAATGGCGGATCGCACCTACCTACAAAAGCGGATTCTGAACTCGTCACGGGGACCTGCTGTGTGGGCATTGCGGGCGCAGACGGATAAACGGGAATATGCGGCGGTGATGAAGGGGATTGTTGAGAACCAGGAAAACTTGACAATCCGCGAGAGCATGGTCACAGATTTGGTAATGGGCGCTAACGATGAAGTGATTGGCGTCGAAACTTACTTTGGCGTGGCATTTGGGTGTAAAGCAGTCATCCTGACGACCGGGACTTTTTTGGGGGGTTGCATCTGGGTCGGGAATAAGTCGATGTCAGCGGGTCGTGCGGGGGAATTTGCCGCTGTTGGGTTGACGGAAACCCTGAATCGACTCGGATTTGAAACGGGACGGCTGAAGACGGGAACTCCGGCACGGGTCGATAAGCGATCGCTAGACTATACTAATTTGGAACCCCAGCCGGGTGATACGGAGGTGCGGTGGTTCAGCTTTGACCCCTCAGTTTGGGTGGAACGGGAGCAGATGCCTTGTTATCTCACCCGGACGACGCCGGAGACTCATCGGATTATTCGAGAAAATCTGCATCTGTCGCCAGTTTATGGCGGTTGGGTAGATGCAAAGGGACCGCGTTATTGTCCCAGCATTGAAGATAAAATTGTGCGCTTTGCCGATAAGGAAAGCCACCAGATTTTTATTGAACCGGAAGGACGGGATATTCCAGAACTTTATATTCAAGGCTTTTCGACGGGATTGCCAGAGAATTTGCAGTTGCAAATGTTGCGAAGTCTCCCCGGTCTAGAAAACTGTACGATGCTGCGTCCAGCTTACGCGGTGGAGTATGATTATTTACCCGCAACCCAGTGCTATCCGACACTGATGACCAAAAAGGTAGAGGGACTATTTTGTGCTGGGCAAATTAACGGCACGACCGGGTATGAAGAAGCCTCTGCTCAAGGCATTGTAGCGGGAATTAATGCAGCTCGGTTCGTCCGCAATCAAGAAATGATTGTATTCCCGCGCGAACACAGTTACATCGGGACGCTGATGGACGATCTGTGTACCAAAGATTTGCGGGAACCTTACCGGATGCTGACTAGCCGCTCTGAGTATCGGTTATTACTGCGGTCAGATAATGCAGATCAGCGCTTGACGCCTCTGGGTCGGGAAGTCGGCTTAATTGATGACCGTCGCTGGGAGTTGTTCCAACACAAGCAAGCGAATATTGCTGCTGAGAAGGAACGGTTGTACTCAACGCGGATTAAGGAGCATGATGAGATCGGGAAGGCGATCGCGTCTGACACCCAACAAGCCATCAAAGGCTCGATTACTCTGGCTGATTTGCTACGACGCCCTGGTTTCCATTACGTTGACTTAGATCGTTACGGACTGAGCAACCCAAGTCTAGACTCCGTGGAGAAAGAAGGCGCAGAAATCGATCTCAAATACTCTGGGTATCTCCAGCGTCAGCAGCACCAAATTGACCAAGTGAGCCGTCATGCAAACCGCCAGCTACCGCCGGATCTAAATTATGCAGCGATCGAGACTCTCTCGAAGGAGTCTCGTGAAAAGTTAGCGCAAGTGCAACCGCTCACGATTGGTCAAGCAGCTCGAATTGGCGGCGTCAATCCGGCTGATATCAACGCTTTACTGGTATATCTAGAATTACGCTCTCGGCAAACCGCCTTGGTTAGCAGCCAGTCATCGTAGAGGCTTTTTTGGTACCGCCTCCTTGCCTGAGTGAGTGGTAAAAACATCAACAACTGACCGAGAGACGAGATTCGTCGCCTCTCTACCCGTTGACAATTGACAAGTGACAAAAAGCATGGTTTGCTAACTGGGTCAAGCCCAATTTAACGACAAAATTGGCTTGGTCGCCACGGGAAAATATAAGCTAGAAGTAAGGCGTTCTTTGAACCAATCAGTCAGGGAGCATTGACAACTGATTGCCTTAGGGAATAATGTCCCACAATTAGGAATTTCTTTACCGATATAAGCCCCATCAAATGTCTTAAGGCTTATCGTTGATTCAGTGTAGCCACGAGAGTGAGCAATCGATGACTCAGGATGTTAGCAATAACCAGAGGGACTCAGCACCCTTGGCAAATTCCACTTCTATCCAACCTTGGTCGGTTGACAAATATGCCGATCAATTGATGGACGACTTGTTTGCAGACATCGACCGGGTTTTGGAGGGCGGCAGCATCTCAACTCCAGAGCAGCCGCAGTCAGAGTATATCTCCTTACAACCTGTCCAAGTTTCGCAAGTCACATTGCCCCCTACCTGGGTTCCACCAGAGGAGCTGCTCCCGGAGCAACCAGACAATACACCCCGCAGTATTGTGCAAACGCCTCTGGCGCTGGATATCAGCGTGGAGGAGATTCAACCCGAAGACAACAAGGATCGGGGGGAAGGCAAATTATTCGAGAAACTCCTGCTGGGACTGGCTTTGACATCGGCGGCAGCTACATTGCTGCTGTGGCTGGTGAGCCAGGGCAGGCTCAATTGGCTCTTTTCGCCCCCCGCAACGGTTACACCCGTCAGCCAAGAGGTTCAGTCTAAAGCAGATGAGCAGTTTGTGAACTATATGCAGCGATCGCTTGAAGTCATCGATCGCAAAGCTGACGCGAACAAACGCACGGGAAGTGCCGCCGCGCCCCAAGGGACTAATCTGCCGCCCGTGACAACTGTCCCCGGAAATGCGGCTGGGGCAGCAAGAGGATCGGGTGTTATGGAAAGAGTCTACATTCCCATCTATCCATCACCCCAAAGTCAGTCTGTAGTTCCACAATCTGCCCTAGGACTGCAAGGCGTTTCCCCCTTAGTCCGTCCTCCCTTGCTTCCATCACTACCAAGGCGTCCGGTACCGCCGGTGCGTCCCGCGCCCTCAGTGAGTTCGATGCTGCCAGTGCGTCCCGCACCCTCAGTGAATTTGATGCCGCCAGTGCGTCCCAAACCCCCAGTCAGTCGTCCGGCACCGTCGGTTCGTCCCTCAGCACCCCCATTGGGTTCCAAACCTCTGACACTGCCTCCGATGGCTGCCACAATGCCTCGGCTTCCCATCCCTGCCTTACCACCCCTGGCACCCCCAGCACCCCCCGCGCCCCCAGCCGCAGTACCCGCACCCAACCCAGATCCGGCTCCTACGGCGACGCATACGCTTGTGGGAGTATTAGAATTGGGCGATCGCTCTGCTGCTCTATTTGACTTCGGCGGTGTTGCCAACCGCATCCGCGTGGGCGAAAACATTGGCTCTAGTGGATGGACTTTGGTTTCTATCTCGAATCAGGAAGCGGTTATCCGACGCAACGGAGAAGTCCGTTCTGTTTATGTTGGGCAGAAGTTTTAAATGAGTCATTAGAGATCACTCATAAGTCTATTACTAATGACTAATGACTAATGGCTGATGAGCGATCGCGCCTAATTGCTAACATAATGACAAACCTGTAGTGGGAGTTCTTGCAGTGGGTCTATTTGACGATTTCAGCCGGTTTTTAGAAACCCGATTAGAAGAATTCTTGCGGAATAATCCTCATTTGGAATTACAGGCGCTAGAGGAGCAGCTACGGGAACAAGAAGATGATGCCCTTAAGCTGATTGCAGACCTGCAACTGCAAGAGAAAAAATTACAAGATGAAATCCTCTCAACCGCTCAAGAAATTCAGCGCTGGCATGTCCGGATTGAAAAGGCAAAAGCTGCCAACAGGTTCGATTTAGTCCAGCCTGCCCAAGAGCGAGAAGCAGCCCTGCTACGTCAAGGTAATCAACTTTGGGGACAGATGCAAGGGATTAAACAGCGAAGCGAGCAAGCAAAACAGCTACAGCGTCAAATTCAAGTTCGCCGCCAGGAAGTTCATACTAAAGCTGTTCAGGCGCAAGCAGCGCGTACAAGTTCTCAAGCTCAGCAGCGTGCGGAGACGGTTGGCTGGAATCAGAATTACCACCGCCCGATCAACAGTGGTCCCGATCCATTAGAGGCTAAATTTAAGCACTGGGAAGCGGACGACGAGCTTGAGCAGTTGAAGCGAAATATTGGGCGGTGAAGAGTTTTTGAGATGGGTAATGGGTAGAAGTGATATTAAGTCTGGTTGATTACCCGTAATAAAAGAACCCCACCTCGCTATCGCCTGCGGCTCCGGCTCCCTGCCCCTAATCCCCAGAGGGGACACCGAGTTCCCCTCTTGCGGGGTGGGGTTGGGGGTGGGGTTCCTAGAGATTTTTGCACTAGCGAGATTTCATATCTGCGATCGCGCCTCTGGTCACTCCAGCGATCGCTTGCTCCGTTGCCTTGGGTAAGTGATAATATTTTCCCCCTGATTGCTTTGCTAATTCCTTCGCAAAGCCAGTGGAAATAAACTTATTTTCCGTATCAATCACTAACAACTGAATCCCCAAAGCGCGAATTCTGGAAGCAATATCTAACAATTCAGCTTTAATATCGGGCTTTTCCCCTTCCTGTATCGGTTCGCCCAAAGAACGAGCTAAAGGAATATTGCCCCGTCCATCGGTAATCGCCACAATCACCACCTGACCAATATCTCCAGACATCTGAGCATTCATCCCGACGCGCACTGCCTGAGTCAAACCATGAGCCAGAGGGGAGCCGCCGCCACAAGGCAATAGCTCCAGACGCCGCCGCGCTAAGGCAATCGAACGAGTTGGAGGGAGTAGCACATCGGCTTGTTCTCCCCGGAAGGGAATTAACGCCACTTGGTCGCGGTTCTGATAGGCTTCCGTTAGCAGGCGCATCACCGCACCCTTGGCTGACTGCATCCGGTTCAGCGCCATCGAGCCAGAAGCATCGACGACGAAAACGACGAGCGCCCCGGCTTTGCGGACTAAGCGCTTAGAGCGAACATCCGCCTGCTCGACGAATACCCGCCGATCTCCTCTTTGTCCTCCCTGACCACCGCGGGATTGAGCGATCGCAGCGTCGTTTCGCTCCCGCCGAGCCTTTTGGTAGGGTGCAGCGGCTCTGAGCGTTGCATCAACGGCAATTCGCCGCACCTTGCCTTTCGGCAACATTGGCTTGACGTAGCGCCCTCGATCTTCTGAAATGATGAGACTGCGACTGCCCGACTTGCCGTGACGTTGCGCCATTTGAGCAAAGTAAAGCACGGTAGGGTCGAGGATGACACCCTCTGGATCGAAGACAAATTCTTCCGGAATACTCGACTGATCCTCCTGGGGTTCTTCCGGTTCCTCTTCATCCTTCTCATCCGGCTCATCTTGCTCTTGCTGAGATTCGTCTTGGGGCGGTGGCGGTGGGGGAGGCGGTGGAGGCGTTTCGTCTGGTGGCGTCTGCACGACTGTAGCGCGGGGCACAATCACCAATTCCACTGCACGGCGCAAGTCTTCCGCCGTCACATTAGTGCGTCCCTCTAAAGCAGCCGCAGCCTTGGCAACTCGCACTGCAAAGAGTTCGGCTCGATGTCCCTGCACTCCGCCTCGAATTGCTTCATCAACTAGATAAGCAATTTGCTCGCGGGTGATGCGAACATCCTTCAGCCATTCCCGCGCTAAGACGATCTGAGTTTTCAGGTTGTCGATGTCTTCGGTGTATTGTTCTAGAAATTTTTCTGGGGATTTAGCGTAGGCGAGAGCTTGTTCTACTGCTTGCACTCGTTCATCTAAGCCGAGTACACCATCAGCGGAAAGCGCGATCGCAATTCTATCGAGCAAATGTTCTCGCAGTGGCCCTTCTTCCGGGTTGTAAGTGGCAATAAATAAAGGCTTACAAGGATGCTGAAAGCTAATCCCTTCCCGCTCAATCTGGTTGCGTCCTTCAGATAAAACGGTCAACAGTTGGTTAGCAATTTGCTCATCAAGTAGATTAATTTCGTCTACATAGAGGACGCCCCGGTGTGCTGTCGCCAGTAACCCAGGCTGAAATATCGTGTCCCCCTGTTTAACAGATTGCTCGACATCCACAGAACCCAGCAGCCGATCCTCGGTGATTCCCAAAGGAATTTGTACAAATGGAGCCGGAATCACCTGCGCGTCAATCGGAGCATCCGGCTGGGCATTCGCTTCTGCCAATAATTTGTCATCCCACTCGCTGGGAGAATCAGGATCGCAATTGCTAATCGATCCTTTGACGACTTCTATGGGGGGCAGAAGGGAGTGCAAGGCGCGTGCCATGACCGATTTAGCAGTCCCGCGACGACCCGCGATCGCTACCCCTCCCAGTCCAGGATCAATTGCTGCTAATAGCAGCGCCATTTTTATTGCTTCTTGCCCCACAACAGCAGCGAGGGGAAAGGCGGGGTTAGCTACAGATGCAGGCATATTTTTAAAGCGATGCAAGTCCAACTTTTCAGCATAGCGCAATGTCTTACTGGCTGACTAAGAGATCGCCTTCAATTAGAACGAAGTCCTGCTCTGACCAATAAATCTGAAATGCCCTTGACACCGAAGCCTGACAATGCTAGTGTGCAAAAAGACAGCTAAAATATCCGCATTCAAAGGCGCGAAGTTTTGATTGCTGTCTCAGGTACAGGATTTTGTAGTCTTCTACTGAGCGTCTAGTCAACGAGTTGACTGAGCATTCAGTTCGATCTTTGTCAACGAGCCGACAAAGCATTTGGAAAGATGACAAAAATCTAGCAGAATGTCCGGTCAACTGGTTGATTGGACGCTTGGTAGGAGACTACAAAATCCTGCGCCTGAGACTGCCAACTCTAATCTTAGCAACAAAGAATTGCGTTCGGACTATGAGTTTGGTCATAGGGAATAATTATTTTTTATTCCTGAACCAAGCTTTGCTGACGCTAGATGCGTGATTTATCGATGCTGTCCAATCCAAAAAAAAAATTGGGCACATTAGCATGAAAAATATTGAGCTAGCATCCTGTAAACAGACAAAACAGCAGCAACAGTCGGTTTCAATTTATTGGGATTACCAAAATGTTCCAAAAGTAAAACTTGCGAACTATTTGTTGCGATTTGCTAGTTTACAAGGAGATGCTGTAGTCAACCGAAAGGCTTATAGTAATTGGTGTGGAGCAAACAAAACTAAAACAAGGCTAGAAAACCAGAAATTTGACTGTATTAATGTTCCTCGGAGATTCAAAAACGCTGTAGATATTAAATTGTGCATAGACTGTAGTAACGATAGCTCAGATATAATAATCCTTGTAACTGGGGATTGTTACGGTCAGATTTTACTCGATGAGTTACAAGGAAAGGGGAAAAAAGTCATATTCTTTGCTCAACAAGGTAGTGTAAGTAAAGAGCTTATTAAGATTGCTGATAAATTCTACTTTGTAGAGGAGTTGCTTAGTCTAGTTAGCAACAATACTTCGATTCAGACAGATGGCGTTCTGTCTTATATCAACTACGATGATGCTGTTGACTGTCTTATTGAAGCTATCAAAACTGCGGTCAATAAAGGTAAGCATACAACATATCGCATCATTGCCAGCCTGATGAGTCACAGTCAAGATTTCCCTAACTATCAAGGAGTTTCCTCTATTCGTAAACAGGACGGTACGAAATTTAGACGCTTCAAAAAATTTGTTGCTGCTGTTGAAAAAGAGGGGAAAATCAAATTGCAAAATGAAGAAATGTTGTTAGTATAGTTAAGCAGATTGCTAAAAGCTAGATAATCAAGCGATCGCTACTTATCAAAAACTCGGTTTGATATAGAAACTGGGTTTATCCAAAAACCGCTCAATAGCGGTTTTTTCGTGTTCACCTAGTTAATAGCCATCAATGACTTGTACTGATATTTCCATGCAATTAATTTACCCAAAACTAGGAGCAATCAAAATGGAATTTCCAAATTTTCAGAATGAAAAACTCTTGCTTCATGCGCTTACACACCGTTCTTATGCCAATGAAAATCCCGGAGAGTGCGAAAACAACGAACGTCTAGAATTTTTGGGTGACGCTTTGCTAACTTTCTTAAGTGGCGAATATCTCTATCGTCGTCACCCACAAATGGGAGAAGACCAAATGACTCGTAGGCGTTCCGCGCTGGTAGATGAAAAGCAGCTAGCAAAGTTCGCTACCGAGATAAATTTAAACTTCAAAATGCGGTTAGGTCAAGGTGCCATTCGTGAGGGAGGCTACTATAATCCAAATTTACTCAGCAGTACCTTTGAAGCCGTCGTCGGCGCTTATTATCTAGATAACAATTTAGATGTTGAGAAAGTCCGCGATTTTGTAGAACCACTATTTGATTCCGTTCCGGAGGATATTGTAGTGTCTCTCTCCAAGGTGGACTCGAAAAATCGGTTTCAACAATGGGTGCAAGCAAATCCTGACCTTGGCTCAACACCACCGAAATATGTCACCAAACAAGCAGGCGGAACACCCCACGCCCCAGAGTTCATCGCCACAGTGCTTGTGGGCGATAAAGCCTACGGGGAAGGTAAAGGACGCAGCAAAAAAGATGCTGAGAAAGCTGCTGCTGAAGATGCACTGTCCAAACTGAAAAAACGAGGGCTGATGTAAGCTGGAATTCTGGAGAAACTCTAACTTTCGGGTCTTTTAACTTCTTGACAAGGCGCTGCAAACTCAAAGAAGAGTGGTAGTGCAGGCTAGAAGTTAGTTATGAAGCCAAAAGATATAGTAGGACTGCTTAAAGACACATTTGCGGAGTGGCAAGAAGATAAGGCATCGCGGTTAGCGGCGGCGCTGGCGTATTACACCGTGTTTTCTTTGGCACCGCTAGTTATTATTGCGATCGCGATCGCGGCTTTGGTATTTGGACAAGAAGCCGCTGAGGGGGGAATTGTTACGCAACTTCGAGAATTGCTAGGCAAGCAGGGTGCTGAAGCTGTCCAAGAGATGATCCAAAATTCTCGCAAGGCAGAGGAAGGCACAATTGCCACTCTGATTAGCGTTGGTCTCCTCCTGTTCGGTGCCTCCGGCGTTTTTGGTCAGCTGCAAGATTCACTCAACACCATCTGGGAAGTCGCCCCCAAGCCTGGACGCGGCATCAAAGGCTTTATCAAAGACCGATTTTTGTCCTTTGCAATGGTACTGGGCATCGGCTTTTTGCTCTTAGTTTCGTTGATCTTGAGTGCCGGCTTGACATCAGTAGGCGACTATTTGGGCCACTTGATACCCGGTTTGCCCTTCCTGCAAGCCCTAAACTTTTTCATCTCCTTCGGCGTCGTGACGGTGCTGTTCGCGCTGATGTTTAGAATTTTGCCAGATGCGAAAATTGCCTGGGGTGACGTGTGGATCGGTGCCGCCATTACCTCTTTACTATTTACCATTGGTAAGTACTTACTGGGGTTGTATCTAGGCAATGGCAGTGTCGGCTCAACCTACGGCGCAGCTGGCTCATTTGTAGTGCTGCTGTTGTGGGTAAATTATTCCGCCCAGATTCTCTTTTTCGGTGCCGAATTTACTCAAGTCTACGCCAACAAGTACGGCTCTCGAATTGTCCCCTCTAAGAATGCCGTACCCCTTAGTGAAGAAGCGAGGGCAAAGCAGGGAATACCGCGCACTGACGACATCAAAGCCGCTGCCGCACAAGCTCAAAGCGATCGCTCCTCTGGAACCTCTACCAGCACCATACAACGGGTAGATCCGCCAAAGTCCAGGCACCCGATGGTAACAGTCCTCGCCTTAATGATTGGCGTTTACCAAGGCTTTGCATCTCTAGTGGGAGCCAAGGGGAAGAAAAACAAACAAAAATGATGTATTCTGAGGAACTTTGCAGAGATTTATTAGGTGAGTTTTCTTACGGCGCAGAGGCTATCAATATATGTTTTGGTTTGTTACAAGTTTCTCATAAGTATTGACTTTCTTAGGCAAGATAGCAGTAAAGGCAGAAACAACTTTAGCTTGCGCTTTGTCCACCCCTTATGGAAAGGGTAACGGAAGATGCAAAAGGCTAGCCTTCCGTTCTTTGCAATATAGATTTTTTTATACTTGTGGCAGTCCTTTTAGCCCTTGCATTTACTGACGCTGACCTTTAGGGTAAAGTCTTAATGTACGAAAAGCGAGGTTTTTGCGCTCTAGAAGACAACTCGATTTACTGGTTTGCCGCCATAAACCACTTCTTCCTTGCCTAAAAAACAAGAAGATAAGACAACAATAAGTCTCTTTGATAAAGGATTAAATTTATGAGTTCTTCGGAAGAAAATTACATCAATTATATAGAATTGGAATCCGCTCAAACAAATCCAATTCAGTCTAAAAGTGATTCCTCGCTTCCTAGTGTAAATGGGACAGAAAGTGGAAATCTCGATAAAGTCAGAGATATTCTTTTTGGGAATCAGACGCGAGAATACGAAAAAAGGTTTGCTCGTTTGGAAGAACGTTTAGTGAAAGAATCCACTAATTTACGCGATGACACGAGAAAACGTTTAGATAATATTGAAAACTACCTCCGAAAAGAACTTGAATCTATAACTGACCGATTAAAAACTGAGCAATCAGAACGAGACGAATCAGTAAAAGGGCTTTCTCAGGAATTAAAAAACTTGATTGGTTCTTTGGAAAAGAAGCTCGCGCAACTGGATGAACAAACTACAACGAAAGAGCGAGAGTTACGTCAGCAGATTCTAGAGCAATCTAAAAATTTGGACGATGAGATTAGGCAAAAATATGAAGAACTTTTGGCTGCGCTTGAACGAGAAGCCCAAGAACTTCGTAAGGATAAAACAGACCGTTCAACTCTGGCATCTCTGTTTGCAGAACTAGCAATGAGACTTAACACTCAACCGGGAATTTCTCGAAATGAATAATTTTTCTACAAAAGAGATTTTTAAGGGGGGAATCCAAAATTATCCGTCCATAGACTACTAAATCGCTCTAGCTCCCTCATCTGATGTCGGCATAATAATTTAGTTGTGAATAGGGGGATTTGAGCAATGGCTGACTCTTCTACCCATGATTTATCTAGCAATACTCCAGAAAATAATCTTTCAACGAACGAGGATCTCTCAGAACTTCGGAGTTTGCTTCTTGGTTTTGAGCAAAGCGAACTTGATAAACTGCATGAGCGACTAAAGAATCCCAATATTCATGCAGAGGATATCAGCCAACTGCTTCCAGAGGCGATTATCCTACGGACAATGCGAGATAAGCAGCTAAGCGAAGCAATCGTGCCAACGGTTGAAGAAGCGATTCATTTATCGGTCACAAAAGACCTGAATATCCTGTCAGAGGCGATTTTCCCCGTAATCGGCCCTGCCACGCGCAAAGCGATCGCTACAGCTCTGGAAACTACAGTCCAGTCCCTCAATCAAACTGTTGAACACAGCTTGTCTCCACAAGGCTTTAAGTGGAGATTGGAAGCTTTACAGACAGGAAAATCATTTGCCGAAGTTGTTCTTCTCCGCACTCTTCTCTATCGAGTTGAACAAGTTTTTTTGATTCATAAAAAAACTGGATTGTTACTTCAGCACGTAGTAGCGCCAAACGTAGCCGCTCAGGATGCAGACTTAGTTTCAGCGATGTTAACAGCGATCCGGGATTTTGTCCAAGACTCTTTTAGCGTACAAACCGGCGATTCCCTAGAAACGTTGCAGTTTGGCGAACTCACTATCTGGATTGAACCTGGTCCGCAGGCAATATTAGCAGGGATTATCCGGGGAAATGCACCCAAAGAATTTAAGTTAGTTTTCCAAGAAGTAATAGAAAAAATTCATCTCAAATACGACCAAAAATTTAATTCGTTTGAGGGAGATACTGCTCCCTTTGAAGGCAGCACGCTTTATCTTGAAGATTGCTTTCAGGCCCAGTATCAACCCAAAAAGACAAAACCTTCTCCTGTTCTATGGATTTTATTAAGCTCTATATTAATAGCTTTGGGTAGCTGGTTCTTTTTTGACTTCACAGAGAAACAGCGATGGACAGCGTATTTGGAAAAATTAAATGCCCAGCCAGGAATGACCGTAGTTACTTCCGAGAAACGTCGGGGAAAATATTTTATTTCCGGACTTCGAGATCCTTTGGCGGCAGATCCAATCAAGATCATGAAAGAATCAAATATTAATCCCAAAATAGTTATTAGCCGCTGGGAGCCTTACTTATCTTTTTATCCAAAATTTACTGAAATTAGAGCGAAAGACTTGCTTCAACCTCCGGCAACTGTATCTTTAATCGTTGATGAAAAGGGCACTCTTCGTGCTGAAGGTTCTGCTCCTTATCAATGGATTATTGAAGCCAGAAAACTGGTGCGAGCAATTCCCGGAATTAATAAATTTGACGAAAAAAACCTTATTGAGATGGAGCTTAAAGAACTTGAGCTTAGTGAAAACAAGATCGAAAAGCAGTTACTCTTTTTTACAGAGGGAAGTACACAACTTGAACCTGACCAGGAGATCATGATAGAAAACCTTATAAAAGAAGTTAAAAAACTTACAAATGCCGCGCCTTATTTAGGTAAAAATGTCCAAATTGAAATTTTAGGACACGCTAACAAAATAGGCTCAGAGCAGAGAAATATGATCCTAAGCCAAGGGCGTGCCGATGCCATCCTTTCTACTCTAGTTTCGCAAGGAATAAAGAAAACCAATCTTTCTGCGGTGGGTGTAGGCACAAAAGAAATTTTGGATAAAGAAACGACCCAACAGGATCGATCATTGAATCGCAGCGTCTCTTTCAAGGTAAAAATAACTGATACCTCCGGGAGAGAAATAACTCAGTAATGATCCAGAAAAAAATGTGTATGGTGGGTGCATTCGCCACCGGAAAAACGAGTTTAGTCTCACGTTTTGTTAAAAGTATTTACTCTGATACTTATCAAACAACTGTTGGAGTAAAAATTGATAAAAAATCACTCAATATTGGAGGGAAAGAATTAAATCTCATTCTTTGGGATCTTTATGGAGAAGACGAATTTCAAAAAGTTCGGATGTCCTACCTGCGGGGTTCGTCAGGCTATTTCCTGGTAGCTGATGGAACCCGCCGTACTACCTTAGATAAAGCTTTTACACTTCAAAAAAGAGTAGAAGATACGATTGGCACCCTTCCCTTCATTTTGGTACTCAACAAATGGGATTTGACGGAGGAATGGGATATTGATGATACGGCAATGGACGAAATAGTAGAAAGAGGTTGGCTAGTCGTTAAAAGCAGCGCAAAAACAGGTTTAGGTGTAGAAGAAGCTTTTCTAACGCTTGCGAAGAAAATGATAGAGGCATAGATGCTTGACCTCCCTTCGCCAATTCTGAATTATATTCACACTTTGGCTGTTGAAAATCGTTCTCCAGCCTATCTCCTGGTAGAAAAAGATGGTCGCTTGTCAGATTGGGGTGGGAAACTGGAAGCCTATGGAGTGAATGATTTGCAAAAAGGAGAATATATCGGGAAACAAGTCTTTTTTCTAGAAGGTCTTTTTCCCCTGAACGGTTCTCCTATCTGTATCCCTTGCATGAAAACGGAATATGGACTTTCCGCAGATGTCCATCTTGTACCTGGAGAAGAGAGAGACTGGGTATTGCTATTAGATGCAACTTTGGAAGAAAGCCAGCACCGTCTGATGCAACAACAAGGAAACGAATTGAACCTTTTGCGAGAGGAACACTGGAAAATATTAAATCAATATTTTGGAAAGGACATTACCCAATTGCCACAAGCAGTTCTAACCTTTCAAGACAGAGGAGAACGACGGGATGTTACTATTCTTTCCATCCATATTTGTGGACTCACTTCTTACAGTGAAAATAACCCTCCCGAAGTGGTTTTTAAAACATTAAATTTATGTATCCCTATTATGATACAGATACTTATTGATGAAGCTGGGATAGTCAATAAAATAACTGGAGATGTAATAACGGCTTTCTTCGGGGTTATTGCCTCAACGGGATGTCCTAAAAATCAGGCAATAAAAGCTGCACGAGACATAATTGAGGCCATTGCAGAGATAGGTGAAGCGAGGAAAGGCGAGCTTGGTTTAACTCTCGAAATCGCTATTGGTATCGCTTCGGGGCCCGTTACTTTCGGTATTTTGGGTAGCAAAGGTAGCAGAATGTTCACTGCTATTGGCTACTATGTTAATTTAGCAGCTTGCTTGGAAAGTCAGGCACGTCCCAGCGAGATTCTCATCGACGAAAATACATTTCAAGAGCTTGATGAGATGAAAAAATATTTTTTAGAAAATTTCCTTCTATTGAAAGGAATTGTTGAACCTATACGAACTTATTCTTGCCTGGTAAAATAATGAAAGAATCTATTACAAACGAGCTTTTTGCCGCCCTGAATATTGTAATTTTAGAACGCCTGGATAATGGATTTTTTACAATAGTTGGGACGATGCCGGATTGGTTTAATAATTTCTATGTAAATACTACGCAGGAACCGGATAGATTAAATTTGGGTCAGCAATTTCCTTTTCTAGACAATTTTCTCATTGATGCTGAAGATTTCTGGGCGACAAAGGGTACAGAACCTCTAAGATCGGGGCTTTGGACAGAGATAAATGTATTGGGAAACGAATGCCATCTAGAGGCATCAGCCGTTTGTCTGGAAGATAAGAAAATACTCTTGATTGAGTGTTTGGGATTTGCTTATGAAGAAAAACAGTCTCTGATCCAGAAAGCTAGACAAAATAATCTAACTTATCAACATCTTATTAAAGAAATACAAAAAAAAGAAATTTTACTTCACTGCTTTGTACACGACATAGCAGGACAACTAACGGGACTTAACTGCTGCTTTGCACTTCTTGCTTTAGACAATTTGACACCAAAAGGCAGAGAACGCCTAGAAATTGGGAGGAAGCAATGTACCAAGCAAGAGATGTTGATTCAGGAAATATTGAAGGCATTTTCTGCCGAGGTAAAATCACTAGAGGCTTTTTCACTCGATCCTGCTCACGCTCCAGATGCAATGATTTGTGCAGTGGAAGTGGTGGATGCTTTATTACCAACTTTTACATTCCATAAAATGCAGTTGCAATTGGCTGTTGACATTAATAGCTCGAAAGATTGGAAGGTAGTTGGGGAAAACTCGCGTTTGGAGAGAGTTCTTTTTAACTTAGTAGAAAATGCTCTTAGACATAGTCCATCTGGTTCTACTGTGACAGTTAATCTCCAAGAAGATGGAGAATTTATTTTGGTGAGTGTGGACGATGAGGGTTTTGGTGTACCGCCGGAGCTTTCAAAAAATTTGTTTCAAAAATTTTCTCAAGGTACAGAGAAAGCTGGCAAAGCCGGTTTAGGACTTTATTTTTGTCGGATTACGGTTGAACGCTGGGGTGGCAGTATTGGTTATTCACCCCGTAGTGAACGAGGTTCCCGATTTTGGTTTCGGCTCCCTAGACCCATTGTGCAATCATAGACTTGGATTTTAACTATCTACAAAATTTTTCGGGCGGAGAAGTTGGATGGTTCATTGCTATGAACCACGAACTATCAAAAGCCTACGTTGATTGACACGTACCTACGTAGTATTGGTTACGGTAAAAAGCGATCGCTCTTAGTTTTTTGCACTCAAAGTGATTTCAATCTGGCAGCAATATCATAAAATCTGAGTGAGCTCGTGCGGGAGAAAGCGTAAAATGGACAGTCGAGTGTACGAATTTGACCAGACGCAGAACCAGCTGATTCGGGATCTTGCTCAGAAAATGCGCTTTGTTAGCTACTTTCTGATCGCTTTAGGGGTGCTTCTGGTTATAGATGGGATTGTCAGTATCGCAAAAGGTGAAATTGGCGGCATTATCACTGGCGTTGTTCAAATCTTCATTGGTTTATGGACAAGTAAAGCAGCCTCTTCTTTCCAGCTTATTGTCGATACTCAGGGAAGCGATATGGAAAATTTGATTGGTGCCCTTGGGGAACTTAGAAAACTTTATACACTCCAATACTGGCTGATATTGATAGCGGTTTTCTTTGTTGCTGTTGCACTAATTATGACGGTGATTTTTGGGACATTCCAAGTCACTCGATGACAGACTGTTGAGCGTTATTTGGAATGGAAACGAGTTCAAGAATAGGCAATACATCGTTTCTTACACCTATTTTTGAATTTTTAATTCTTAATTCCTCGCTCCCCATAGCGCAGTAGCCTTTCCAAAGTTGCCAAACGGTTATCCCAAACTTGAACTTGGTAGGGCTGCTCTATACCTTCCTGTTTCATCCATTGATTGAACTGAAATTTAAAAGCTTGGAGTGAAATTTTCGCCTTTGCCAGATTATTCGCAGAAGGATTCGCAGCCAGCTGATTCAGTGTATTTGAGAGAGTCTCTGATTGTTTGCGCCATTCCGAGAGTGCTGGTTCCTTAATCCCAAACTGGTTAGTTTCTAAAAGAAAATCCCATTCTTTTTGGAGTGCCGCGTAACGAGTCGCAGCGGCTAGGAAAGGTTGGCGATAAGGCAATGGTTCTGTGGATGATTTTATTTCCCTCCCCTGAGTGCGGCGGAAGATTCCTTGCAGATTTTCGTTGAGATTTTCGGCGGCAAATAGAGCGTAACCGCTGGCAGGAAAATTCCGCAGCGCTTGTATTTGATCGATTGCCACAACATCTGGCAGATTCAGTAAACGAATCGAGGGCAAAACTAGAGTTGAACCCAGTAGAGCCTGAGTAAGTAAAGGCTGTGCCAAACTCTGGAGTTTGTTAGTATCTAAAGCGTAAGTCATCGGCACCAGCAAATCTACATCTCCGCGCTGCGCCCAGACTTCCCAATGTTGTTGTAGTTTTTGCAAGCGCTCAGTTTCAGGAAAAGGAAACACTGCCGCTGACACAATCAGGTTCGGTTTTAAGGCGCGTAGGCTTCTCGATGCATCTGCTACAAAACTGTTGATGGCATTGGTGCGAAATTGCGTCCACTTTTGCCATAAATTGCGGTCTTTCGGCGAAATCTTTGCCGGATCGACCCCGTGTAACTGCTGAAATTGCTGACGAGCCGCTGTACCGTAGCCAAAAGCATAACCCGCACGGGGATCTTGAAAAGGATAGCGAATGTAATCGAACTGAATGCCATCCACTTGATAGTTTGTGGCAATTTCCCCCAACATCTGTATTAAGTAGCGCCGTACCTCCGGATTCGCCGGATCGAGAAACGTTTTTCCCGAACCCAAGTGGAATAAACGCCCCCGGTTATCGTAGCCTGCCCAGGTGGGATGCAGATCGAGTACCGGGCCGGGATACTCTTTCGGAAGCTTGACTAAGGTGTTATGACGCTGGTTGCCGACGGCGAAAATCCACACCCAGGCGTGCAACTCCATGCCGCGCTCATGAGCGAGTTTGACTGCGCTAGCTAGGGGGTCCCAGCCGCGTACCAAGGGATTCTGAATCTGAGCGACGCGACTGGGATAAATGGGATATCCCGCATTGACTGTTTCAAAAAAAACCGTGTTAAACCCTGACGCTGCTAGTCGGTCGAAAATTTTTGCTAATTTTTGCTCCGAACCAGCGCTGACAATGGTACCCCGATCTAACCACATCGCCCGAATTTCTGACTGTCCTTGGGGTCGGTCGGTGGGATAGTTGTCCCAGAGAGTTCGTCGCGCCTGGAGCCATTGCTGTCGGGCAGCGCTGTAGTCTTTTTGGTCAACTAGCTGAAGAAATTGTTGCAACCCTGTCCGGGCAGTTTTGAGTGCTGATTCCTGATTAGAGCGTGAAGAAGTTTGAGCGATGAGCTTGGTTTGGGTTGAGGAATTATTTCCGTTTGCCGTTCCCACCTTATTCGTGGCGTTGGCAGTTAACATTGCACTCTCAAAGCGTCCGATGAGCGCTTCCAACTCCTGGCGCATGGCGGTTGCTTGTCCGCCTGTGATGAGCTGGGAGCTTGGTTTTACTTCGAGTCCAGGTGGAGCCACTAAACCATCGGCGTTGACGTCTGCGGCTTGGGTTGCTGGGGCAGGAGGGAAAAGGATAGGGGTTCCCGACTGGGTGCGGGAAGCGGCAGGCGTCCCACCTGCCGCAGTCCCTGGAGAAACGGAATTCGTTGAATTTGGCTGCCCGTTTGGCGGGCGTGGTGTGGCAGCCGCAGTGGTTCCGGCTGGGGAGGAACACTGCTGGGGCGCATTGGTTGGTGCATTTTTGGCTGTTCTCACTCCCCCGTAGCGATTCAGGGATGCCCGCAACCATGCACTATCCAGGTTTGGGCTAGAGGCAGTATCGACGCCCCAACGCCAGCCCAGAAAGACCGAGCGATCGGTGGTTACGACCGCCGGTGGATTCTCAACCGACTTCCAGACAGCAGCGGTTTGACTGGTCAATCCAGCGGGAATGATTACACCCCCCTGGGCGGTTCCGGCAAGTCCGTTCTGTTGCACCCAACCCTGATTTTTAGCGGGTGCGGGTGCCAAGGTGGAGGGGCTTTGTAAACCGAATCCCCAGTAAGCGCCAAAGAGCGATCGCAATTGCGATCGCACGTTCGCTTGGGAAAGGGTGCCCAAAGGCCCCGTGGCGATCGCTCGCCCGCCTTTACCCATCCATTCTTGGATTGCTTGTACCTGTACGGCACTTAGGGTTTCAACATTCGGTAAAAATAAAACCTGCGTCCCTGCTAAATCTGCCGCCTGCCGGACTTGTTGTAAATCCACCACACAGTAGGCAACACCACTTAGTCCCAGGCGGGTTGTAATCCCCTCCCATTGGTTAGCATTGTCCTGAGTTTTCACCACTCCCAGTACACCCGGTGCAGCACTGGCAGGAAAAGAACTAAAAAATAAACAGGAAAAATTTACAACTAAAAATACCCAATTCCAAGCCTGAGATTTTTCCTTTCCCTGGCATTCCCGCTTCAAACCAAAACCACTCCTCAACACAAGCTGCTCCTGAAATAGCTGTTAGCGATTAGCTTTTCATCCTTAGCCATCAGTTATCAGTCATTACCCACAAACTAACGACTCATGACGAATCACCAATGACTTCTTTTAACAGCCAAGGGCTAATCGCTCATTCTAAGCAACGACCTCAGTTAGTCGCAACAAACTAATGACGAATGGCTAAGGACAAATCACAATGACTTTTTGACAGCGAACCGCTGGTTCTAAGCAACGACTTCGTTAACTGGAAAGCGGTCAATTAGATGAATTGCCCGATAGGCATTGCGCTGTAACGAATCTGAAATGTGAGGCACATGAGGAATTTGAGATAAGAAATCCACCGTCCGTCGCAATACTCGGACGACATCCCCTTCATCTAAGCTGGTGTTAGAGCAGAGTTGATCCCATTGAACGCCCAACGCCCACTGTTCCACCAAACCTGTTAAGTCATACTCCATCCAGACTGGTAGCGCTACGCGATACCGTCGCTGTAGCTGGAAGAGGTTGCGCCGCAAGCCGCGCAAACCTCCCAAAGCTTCGTCCATCTCAGCCGGTGCATCGTAGTGCGTCCAGCTATCCGGTCGCATCGTTTCGGTCACAAAGGAGGCACAAGCAGCGGCTAAGTGGTGGGGATCTAACTCGTCGAGTTTACCCGACATCAGGGCTAAAGCCATCCACAGCTCGTTGTCACCCCGAATCGCAGCAGCGGCTTCTCCTAGGGGTGTCGGCATCACGCCCTCTAGACCGCCCATGCGTTGCAAAATTTCAATCAAGTCCATAAATTCTTCCCAGTGGCGTGCCAGGCTGTCTTGGAACAAGCTCTGAAGCTGGGAAATTTGGTCTAGTAATCCCTCTCGGCGCTGCTGGCGCTTGAGGAGGGCAGCGGGATTGCCCCATTGATGGGCAGGGTGATTTTGCAGTTGCGCTTCCACTGCGGCTACTTGCTGCTGTTGCGCGACCACTTCTGGGGCGGTATCTTCTTCGAGATCCGCGTCCGGACGACCGCAAGCGTCGTTCCGACAAGCCCAGCCAATTTGACGGGCAATGACCTCTGTGGATTCGGTGCCCTTTTTGCAATGACCGGGTTTTATCGGCATTTCCGGCGGGGGCTGTACGGATTTAACATTGGACACGCGGGGTAATTGGCTGCAAGCGACGACATCGGCAGCAGTGACTACATACCAGCGGTTATCTGCACCTAAGCAAATTAGATAGGGCGATTGACCGGAACCGCGTGTTTTGGTGACTAAGACAGCGGGTACAGGAGAAGACACCGGAATGTGTTTCCCTTTTAAACTCAACAACGTACCGGGTTCTACAGAAGCGATCGCCATCGCAATTTCTCGCGATCGCTCGGCTTCGGCTTGGGTTTGTAAAATTTTCAGTAATCGCCGTTCTTCTCTAAGACGTTCCTGAAGCTTTTCATACTGTTGCAGGCTCTTATCGTCTACTGATGCCAGATCCGCTTCGATTTTTGCCAGTTCCTCGGATAAGTCAGCGATCGCTTTCCGAGTGGGTTCGAGATGCACAGTCGCCAAATACTGCCCGAAGCTGCGTTCTACTAACTCTCTCGCTTCTTCCAGACTATGAGTTTGCAGCAAGTTCAAAACCATGCCGTAGCTGGGGGTAAACTGGCTCACCAGTGGGTCAGGCCCGTTGGTTGCCAAATAAGCCGCTTCCTTTGAGCCTTCAAAAGGCGTCTGCAAGGTCACTACATGACCCGTGGTGTCCATACCCCGACGTCCGGCGCGACCCGACATTTGCATAAATTCGCTGGGCGTCAGCAGTCGGTGTCCCCGGTCGGTACGTTTGGAAAGGCTAGAAACTACGGTTGTTCGCGCAGGCATATTAATCCCCGCAGCTAAGGTTTCGGTGGCAAATACCACTTTTACCAAGCCCTCTTGAAACAGTTCTTCGACCAAACCTTTCCATGCTGGCAAAATTCCGGCGTGGTGAGAGGAAATCCCGCGCAGCAACGGTTCAACCCCGCCGCTACGCGCTGCTTCTGGATTGTGGGCTAAAAATGCTTCAACTTTCTGTTTTAAAAGTTTTGCTTCTTGTTCGTTTACCAGCGTCACTTCCCGCAATTCATCCACCGCCTTGTCACAACCCCGGCGGCTGAAGATAAAGTAAATTGCTGGCAGCATATCCCGTTTCCAGAGATGGCTCAGGACATAAACTAAACTTGGGCTGTCTTGCTTTTTGCCTTTTTCTTTAGTTTGTGGGCGCTTGGGCTTGAGTCGCGGATTTATTTTTTTTTGCGAGTCATCAAGGAGGGGAAACAGTCCTTTGGGATTGCAGAAGTGAAACTGCAAGGGAACGGGACGAAAATCGGAGTAAATCAGCTTGGTGGGGCCATGAACCCGATTTAACCAGTCAGTGAGTTGATCGCTGTTGGCGACCGTTGCCGAAAGCGCCACCAACTGTATTTCGTGGGGACAATAAATAATGGATTCTTCCCAAACCGTGCCCCGCTGTCGGTCGTTCATGTAGTGGCATTCATCTAGCACCACGGCTTCTACACCCGTCAGGGAGGTACCGACTTCGCCGATGCGGGTGCCATAGAGCATATTCCGGAAAATTTCCGTGGTCATCACTAAGACTGGAGCATCCCGGTTGATGGACGTATCGCCGGTCAATAACCCTACCCGGTCCGCCCCAAAGCGATCGCGGAAGTCCCGTAATTTCTGGTTTGATAGCGCTTTCAGGGGTGTAGTGTAAAATACACGCTTGCCGCGACTCAGGGCGCGGTAAATGGCGTATTCCCCAATCAGCGTTTTTCCCGACCCGGTAGGGGCACACACAACGACCGAGCAATCGGCATTTAACGCAGCGATCGCTTCCTGCTGAAACCGATCCAGTTCAAAGGGAAATAAGGTCTTGAGGTCTAGCTCTGGTATGGTAGTGGGCACGGTACGGTCAAATAGTTCCATTAAAAAATTGCAAACAGAATTCAGCTAAATCTCGCCATCAACTGTCTTCTTGTGCTTCCTTTAATTCTAAAGGACTTCCCAGGAATAAATTATCTTAACAATGGCTCTAGGGACGCGGTATTCAATGGCTCCCAACGATGGCACATCGCTATTTTTTTAGGGAATTCCTTTTAGTGCAAATTAGCACCCAATCGGCGGGATGCACCAGATTACCGAATTATCGATTTCGATAATGACGCTTGCCCTGAGAATCGTGACGCTATTTGCTTTTCTAGGTGCCATTTCCCGAAGCTAGTCTCTCAAGTCACTTGAAACCGCTTTAGGAAACTTCAAGTTTATTCGTAGCGGCAGAATAATAGAGCAATTGTCACTATAATAAATAATATAGCTAAAATTCATGGAAAATCTCGATCGAAAAGCCTGAATTATCGCCAATACCTGTCTGTTTCTATTTAAATCTTTCTTCTGCTTTCTCTGGCAAATTTGACGCTTTTTAAATATTTTCTGAAAAGCCTCTCAATCGCGATCTAAGTTAGCCTTTTCCATCGTCGGCAATTCCTACATCTTCTGATGAAAAGGAACTGTAGGGTAGAGGATGTAACGAGCGATACAGTGATTGGCAGCAGAGCTACGGCTATGCGAAATTGCGATCGCTCAAAAAGATGAAATCTAAAATCATCCTTTTGGCGGATAGATAAAAGCTGCGTTTAATCCTGACCCAGGCAACTGGAATGGGAAGAAATGGGTATCCACTTCTCAAAAAAGGCAGAAGTCGGATTCAAGATGATAGGCAAGAATTTTTATCGGTACTGATTCAGCAGTCAATTTGCCGTGTTGGGTTTCGTACCTCACCCCTCCACGCCCCCCAACCGACAAAATGACACCGACAAAATGACATAGTTGAATTCGGTTCTCCTACTAACTGAATTGGTTTTCTAGTACCCAGTCCGAATGGGCGGGTTCCAAACCCCCCCAAACAGCCCTCAGTCCCTTATTTATCCTTCCTAAACGTCGGTGCCACAAGCCAACGGACACTACCCTGCCAGCATGACGGTGACGGATACCGCTCACCGAAAAATTTCCGATGGAAACCGGATCATCTATCAGCGATTGAAACAGGCGCTGAGTCTTGGTTTGCGTCGCCAAATTTTTGTGGCGGTATGCGACGACCTCACCTTGAGAAATCGTCTGGCTGCCCGATTACACGCAGAATTGGCGATTTCGGAAGACGGAAGAAGAAACAAGTCCAATCGCACTCATTCGTCTTTCCTGCCGAATCCTGGCTCCTTCCAAGGCTACCCCCGACTGGTTAGCCTGAACTTAAACTTGAGCCAGCCGCATCCCATCGCTCAGATCAATCGCTGGTTAGCCAAACACCCACCCCCTGACAACAACCCACCCGGATTTCAAATTTTGGGGGTGGAACTATTAACCAAGCAGCCAGCAACGGTACAGGGATTATTTCTGCGCTCTCTCAGGGGTATTGAGCGCAGTTTGCCGCGCTTAGAATCTAGCTTGTTGCTGTGGATGCCTCGCCCTTGGTTCCGGGCGATTCAGCAGTCGGCACCTGAGTTTTGGCGGTGTCACACCGGCTTATTTGAGTTTGAAGGGGAACCCACACCTATATCAGAAGAGACGTGGTATCCGTCTCTACAATTCTCAGCGCCCCGCGAACAAGCTGCTGAGCAAGAGACGGCTGTACCTCAAGAAAATCTGTGGCACATTCTGAACCGCGACTTCGCGAAATATAGCGAAACCCGTTCGGAAAATCCAGTTTCAGGCAATGATTCTGGTAAGGAAGAGGTACAAGCGACGCCTCCGGGAGAGGAATCTCAGCATCCGGCAACAAATCTGCCAACGAGTCCTTCTCCCCTGCAAGAATCAGAAGCAAAGAATGATGAATCAGCATTCATTCATCCTTCCCATCCTGAAGCCCCTCATCAGGCGATTAAGAATCTGCCTCAGGTGCAATCGTTGCAGGAAATTGCTCAATTACAGCAGCAATCCTGTCCGCCAGAGGCACTTGCTGAAGCGTATCTGAGGCTAGGGAATCATTACCGCGATTTGATTGAACTCGAACAATCAAATACCTCGCAAGAAAACCTGATCGTTGCCATTCAAGCTTACGAACAGGCATTGAGTTGGCTAGAGGCAGATTCGCCGCTGGTACCGGATACCCTTAATGACTTGGGCAATCTCTACTGGATGCTAGCTCGCTATCCAAGCAAAGTCGAAGAGATGCTTGTCTATCTGGAGCAAGGGATTCAGGCGTATCAAACCGCTTTAACTACCTTCAATCCCGATGAAGCGCCCCACACCTATGCCATGATTCAAAATAATTTGGGGGCGGCATACGGAGAAGTGGCTCGTTATCGAGATGCTGCTGAGAACTTGCAATACTCGATTGGCGCTTATCAAGAAGCTTTGCGCTATCGTCCTTCCCAGATGGAGCCGCTCAAATATGCGGCGACGCACAATAATTTGGGTACGGCTTACTGGCATTTAGCACAGCAGCAGCAGCCGGTGACAAACTTGCAACAAGCGATCGCATCTTATACAGAAGCGCTGTTGTATTACAATCCGGAGCAAGAGTCGCTTAGCTGGGCAATGCTGCAAAACAACATCGGCACCGCCTACTGGAATCTCGCCCAGTACGAACAACCCGCAACGTATTTAAAACTTGCTATCGATGCTTACTTGAATGGACTAAAATATCGGACGCCAGATGTAGTCCCGGCAGCTTGCGCGGCGACGCAGAATAATTTGGGTACGGCTTACTGGCATTTGGCAAGCCAGGTAGAAACGAAAGTGGAGGCGCGACAGGAATATTTGCAGTCGTGTATTACAGCCTATGAAACTGCGATCGCGCTTGTCCACCGGCTGAGCCAAAACACGCCCCCAGTGCCGGTTACGTTTGATGCCTCTGCCACCTACAATAATTTGGGGCTGGCTCACTACCAGATGGCAACGGATAAGCAGTTCGCTTTGGCTCAGGGTTCGCTGTTAGAGCATCTAGAGGCAGCGTTACACAACCATTTGCAAGCATTGCGAGGCTTTAGCGCTCAACCCGATGCCTACGAATCCACTTTGTCTTATGTTGTGCAGACAATCCGGGCATTTTTCCGCGAACGTGGCTTACAAGGTCAAAATCTCGCCCTTTCCAAGGTTCCAGGTAAGCTGTTGCCAGAATTACTGCGACGGTTGTAATTCCCATGCACTGAATCAATCTGCTTCCGGAGAAATCGCAATCCATTCGAGCTGTGAGACGTTAGCCCTTCAGATCCTCGACTTCAAGAGAAGTCGGGGATTTCTTCTTTGGAAATCATTTAGCAGTGCTAGAGCTTGGAATCTAAAGCAAAATCGCGATCTTGCTAACGAAAAATTATTTTCATTTATCTCAAGATATTGAAGAAAATGAAGCTTTCCCTGACTCCTGCTACACTATTGTGGGGAATGAAGCTATGAAATATTTTCTGGAGGCTGAATTAGTTGCTGACTTGTTAATAATGACTTTCAAAAGTTTTAATGAGTTATTAATTGCCTAAAGCTAATTGAAACCATTTTTATAAATGGTTGAAGCCAGTTTATTCTTCTTAGTGGGGGCACTGCCATGCCGTGTCCCTAGCGTTCCCTCCATCAATTTGCCGTCACCCAATATCCCTAAATCTATACCGTGCAGAACATACCTCAAGATGATTCACCGAATGTTCCTGTCCAAAGAAATTGGTATTTAGTGACATTAACTCAGGTGTCGAAGCGTGAATTATTTTGCAAGCAAATTTTACACGCGATAGAACAAGAGAAGCTACAAGATGTGATTTTAAGAGTGGAAATGCCAAAAGAATCTGTATATCAGAATTTGGTATTGCTGGAGACGACGAGTTTTAAAGCTCTACGCGATCGCTTGCGACAGCTAGACTACGATCCCAAAATTTCGCCTAAACCCTTAACTTCCGAGCAAGTTAACCGGATGTTGGGCTTATAAAAAAGCAGTAGGGGCAGGAAAACAATCCTGCCCCTACGTTTATGGATTAGCGGAGAAAATCGGTAACTTTAACGACCGGAAACGGCTAAAGCGCCAGCGATCGCGGAAACGATTCCAGACACAGTTGCCGTACCAAACAGCCACCAAGCGGCAGAGGCAGCAGCTTTGCGAGTTTCTTCTGCCTGCCGCTGCGCTTGATACTTCACTTCGTCTAAGCGGCGTTGCGCTTCCTGTTGGAGGCGATCCACCCGTTGCAGGACGCTGTTGCGTGCGCCTTCAATTTGATCGACGAGCCGGTTAGCATCTTCCTCGGAGATGTCCTCGCGGGAAGACATGATGGCAACCAGAGTATTGCGATCGAAATGGGAGAGGCGATCGCGCAACGCATCAAACCCAGCTTGCGGATCGTCAAACAACTTGCGAACATCTTTCTTGATGCTGTCATAGTTGAGTTCTGGGCGATCCAGCGAGTTGAGGTAGTTGCGAATTTGGGCAAAAATCCCGTCAATTGTCTGTTGAATTCGCCGTTGAATGCTGCGAATTTGCTCCACAAATTGATCGCGTACCGAGAGGACTTGATCCACAATTCGGGCAGCTTCTTCCTCAGAGATATCCTGCCGTTGCGACAGCAGAGAGATCATCGTGTCGCGGTCGATGTGAGATAGGCGATCGGTCAGACTCTCAACTCCGGTGCGCGGATCGTGCAGCAACAACTGCAAATCGCGCTTAATTGCTTCTGGGTTGAGTTCGTCTTTGCCAGTATTCCGCAGGTAGTCTTGCAGCGTGCTTTGGAAATCTTGGATTTGTGCCTGCGTCCGGGTGGCAAGGCGACGAGGCGCTCTGACGATGTTTTTGATCGTCCCCTGCACCTGATCGATGACCTGATTTACTTGCTCTTCGCTTAGGTCTTGCCGTTGGCTCAGTAGCTTCACTAGGGTATCGCGGTCTACTTGAGATAGCCGTTGCCGCAGTGCCGTAGCACCTTCTCTGGGGTCAGAGAGCAGCCTGGTCAAATCCCGCTGGATGCCTTCGGGATTCAGTTCGTCTTTACCAGTGTTCCGCAGATAATCTGCTAGAGCTGTGCTAGTTTTGTCTACCTGCTCTTTGGCTTTATCTACGACCATTTGCGGTGCTTGGACAACGCTGCTCCAAGAATGTTGCACCTGATCGATGATTTGATTTACCTGGTCCTCGCTCAAGTCTTGTCGCTGACTCAGTAGCTGGACTAAGGTATCGCGGTCAAAGCGAGAAGCTCTCGACCGAAGTGCCCACATTCCTGCCTGCGGGTCGTTCAGGAGAGTTTTGATATCTCGCTGGATGCCTTCAGGATTCAGTTCGTCTTTGCCAGTATTTCGCAGATAGGACTCTAAATTGACCCACACTGCCTCGGTTTCCGATTGAATTCGGTCTCGGAGGGCTTGGGATTCGATCAGCACCCGATCCCGTGATTGTTCTAAATTCGTAGCGATCGCGTCAGCTTCTGTCTCGCCGATGTCTTCGCGTCCCCGCAGCAATTGCATCAAGGCATAGCGATCGTACAAAGCAAGACGACGCTCAAGGGTGCCGTGGTCGGCATCTGCGTCTTCTAGCACCTTTTTGAAATTGTCGTTAACGCCTTCTGCGCTCAGTTCTGTCTTGGGTGCTGTTCGGATATAATCTTCAACTCGGCGGCGCAGGTCTTGCGTCCTTTCTTCTTCTTCAGCTGCCCGCACTGTCACCAAAACTTCTTGCCGGATGCCTTCCAATTGATCGGAAATGTCGTTGATTTTGTCTTGGGTAAAGACGCCCCGTTGTTGCAACAGGTTGGCAAAATATGACTTGTCTAGTTGCTCCAATTCCCGGCGAATTGTCCCCGGATCTCCTTGGGGGTCGTAGATGACTTCTTTGAATTCCCGGTTAAGTCCTGGTCGGGTAATCTGCCAGGAGTACGTGTTGAGCAGGTAGTTGTCTACATCTGCTCGAATGGTGCTGTAGGGGAGTTCTGGTTTAACTCCTGCTTGAGTCGCTAGTTTGTCGGTTTGCTCGGTTACTTTGTCTTTAGCTTTAGAGAGGGAACTTAAGATGGTTTGCACATCTAAATCTGAGAGATCCGTGCGTCCCATTGCTAATCCCATCAGGGTCGTTAAACCCTGTTGAACGCTTAGCTGAATTGGACCAGGAGCTGCGTCGTCGTCGGCTGCTTTTTGATCGGCTTTTTTAGAGTCGCGCGTCTCTGCAATCAGCTGGTCGAGTTTGGCGTTGATATCATCTGACTTCACTTGACCCGGTTGTGCAGACTTGAGATAGTTGAGCAGTTCGCCCATCCGATCGGTTTGTTGTTCTCGCGATCCCACGGCTTGCCGCCATACGCCTTCGAGTTGGTCTACGATGCGGTTAAGGTCTCGTTTCGAGAGGTCTGTGCGATCGCTCACCAAATTTACAAATGTTTGGCGGTCGATGTTGCGAAGATTATCGGTGTTAGCGATCGCTTTTAATTGCGGGTCACTCAGCAATCTTTCAAATTCACCCCGAATCTTTTGCATATCGAGTTCTGGGGGACGCAAACCGCCTAAATAATCCTCCAGCGTCTCGCGGATGCTGGCAGGATCGATTCCCGATCCCAGTTCTCGCCGCACTGCTGCTGCTGCCGCCTCTGCGGTTGACACAACTTGATTATTCACAGCTTGTGCGCCGATTGCTGCGGTTGCTGTGCCGACAATTGCTTGGAAGCCGCTGGTTGCAGTATTGACAACTGAACCCACTAACGATCCCACTGTCGTCGAACTTACCCAGAATAGCAGGCAGAAGTAGGTTGCCCAAATTACCAGACCGATAATAGCACCCAAGCCGCCACTGCTAATCAGGCTCAGTTTCACTGCCAGGAAACACGCGATCGCTAACGCAATGGTGACTGTCACCAGCGTCCAAATTCCGACTGCTGTCCCTATTTTGCGAATTGTCCCTCCCAAACTTCCAGATTCATCCCGATCGGAATCTGAATCTGATTGATGACCCAAGTAAGAGATCCCGGCGGCGACTGAGAGGTTGGTTAACAATAATTGCAACGCAAAAGCTAACACTATCCCAGAAATCAGCGCTACAAAAAATTGAGGCCCTGAAAAGACAAGTGCCGCTTCTTCTGGAGTATTCACCGTTGGATCGACTGGTGTAACTTGAGCGAGCCAAAATAGGGTTTTGTACATTCCCATGAGTATTCCCGTACTCTCAAACATGATATTTTCTTCCTCAAAGCAAATCCCGCGCAAATTATAAATTAAGGTATGTTGAGTGGTCAAAATCTGCAAAAAAGACCACACTCTGAAACACCCGTTTGTCAAAAAAACGAGTGATTATCTTTCTGGTTTCTTTGTACTCATCTACTTAAGTAGTTACTCTGTATGTATCGCCTAACTCCTCTCTGTACGCCAGAATCGTCGAATCGGTCACTACAAAGCATCCTCCTGAGGTCTGAAATGTATACCTGTGGCAGGATGGAGAGAGTAAGGGAGTAAGCCGCGAGCAATAAAACTACATTTGCAGACCTTTTCCTAAAACACGCTGCTGCTTCTTTCCCTAAGCACCATTATCTAGGCGATCTGCTCCGAAACCATGACGTACAGTTTAACTTAAGGAGTGGAGCAATAACCTTTAATGAAAGTTTATCTTCTATCCAAATTTTAGGAACTGAATCAGAAGCTAGAGATACTTAGCTCAGGGCTTAGACTGAACGAATAAAATAATATATCAGATGCTTTTATGCAAGCCCCTATCGGTGTAAAGTCGTTAAATATCTGAGAAAACACCAGGAATTCATTGTTACAGGATTGTTTCTGATTCGTGAAGTAACCGCCCATTTTCTGAGATTTTTTTGAGAGAAGGTGCAAACGGAGCTTGCAAAAGTAACAGGTATTCTCCATATCTTTAGAACTATAATGCTTGATTCATTCTTATCATAAATATCAAATTTAAATGCAATATGGTCATTAAGTAGAATTCCCTTAAAAGGTATAACTTAATTTTTAAGCTAATTATCCAATATTGCCAGCACCTATATTATCAGTTATTTCGATTTGGTAATTTTAGTAGATGTATTGAAATTCTTAATTGCATTTGTAAATAAAGATTTAACTCTTGTTAGTTTTGATGGTTATAAACGTCAAAATCAACCGATCACCTTGGAACTTAACGAACATTTTAATATCAAAGGAATAATTTTATATTCCTTGAAGTGAAAGCTGGTGAGGGGTAATACGGTTTGGTTAGAAAAAGAATGTGAAAAAGTGCTATATCTCTATATCTATAGCGTTTCTCAGATGGCTGGAACATATTGTGGTTCTCACGTTCGGTAGCAGATTTTTGATTGCCATTCCCGTGCCGATGTATCTCATACCAATTCTCTGTAAAGATGCGCTTAATAATAGAATAATAGAGCTTCAGTGGCAGGCGAGCGATCGGGTGAAGTGGAGTGAGGACTTTGTGGGAGGCATCTCGATGGCAAGCTGTTGACGAGCGCATCGGACTAGTTAGTGCTTGCCAGCCTGTTTTCAGCGTTTGCCTTTGCTCGTTTGCGATCGCTCTTGACACGCAAAACACTATCTATTTATTAAGCGCATCTTTAAAAAGAATTGGTATCACCTCTTTTTTCCTCAGCCCTTTTTTCCTCACCTCTCAGTCCTCAGTCCTCACCTCTCAGCCCTCAGTCCTCCCTCCTCCCTTCTCTTACCAAGGGTTGCCAATCAACGTGAAAGCTGCCCAGTAGAAAGGATGCTCAAGGCTTCTATTTCCCAGTCCAGCCATTGAGGGTGGCAAGGGAAAGCTGCCATTGAGGGTGCGGAGTTGACCTTCCTCTAAGCGCACTTTGCCCTTGAGCATTGCCACCTGTGCCTGACGCACCGCCTCCGCCTTGATGGGCGCTTTTTTCAATTGTTCGTAGAACTCTGTCATCAGCCCCAAAGTCCCTTCATCGCTGACGTACCAGAGACTCGCTAGAGCTGACTTAACGCCTGCCTGCACTGATAACCCGGCAAAGCCTAACTCTGCCTGTTCATCTCCCAAGGCTGTGCGACAGGCACTTAGCACCAGCAATTCTACAGGAGGGTCATTCCAACCTAACTCCCGCAGCTGATCCAATCTCAGCTTGGTGTCCCACAGCTGAATATAGGAATTGCTTGGTTCTCCTGACTTAAATTCCCCATGCGTGCCTAGGTGAACAATTCCGAAAGGTTCTTGCTGACGCTGCGCCTTAAGATTTTTCAGAGTGAAGGCATCGTTGAGGAAAGATTTACCCGACCATAGGGAAGAGGCGATAATGGACAATTCCACGGGCACGGCGGGTAAGGGGTTTTGGTTAGTAAATTTGGCTGCTCCCATTGCCAGGACTTGGGTTTTTTTAATATCCCGGTAACGAGTATCGGTTAGGCTGAGACTCGGCATGAGTCCGACGCTGTATTTTTCCACTAGGAATTGTTGACCGTCATGGAGGGCAGCAACCGGAAGACTCCGCAACCCTGTATCCATGAGGAAAACCAAATTATCGATCTTGCTAGCTTCTAAATCAGCTTTTACGGGTGCTATCAACCACTTATAGAGTTGTTGGGAAGAATTGAGGTAACGGTTTGTTTTAAGCGGCTTAGTGATTTCTGAGCGAAATTCCTGGGCGACTTTGAGAACTTGACGGCGTGTTACCCCTGTGACTCTCCTGCGAATTGGTGGCTTTTTAGCTGTCACAATGACGAGTTCGAGTTGGTCGTTATCCTGCGGTAGGGGATTGTTTGACGATTGAGCTGGAAGTTGAGCTAGCTGATTTAGGGCTAATCCCTGAGAGTTGAATTGCCAAAGAATATCTAATTGTGGCGCGGGATAAGGGAGTTGACTTTTATCTGCTGCTGTTCCTGGTGTAACTGTTGCAGGCACAAAAGCAACATAAATGAGTGCCGGTTTCACTCCAGTTGCTTTCTCAATTTCGTTAAGAATTTCACGCGCCTCATCTAAGGTTTTTAAGGGAAGATCGGGAGCGAGTCCCAAATATTGCTGGAATTGCCTTGTAAACTCTTGGTCGATTTGAGCAAGAACCGGATCGATTTCGACTGAGGCAAGGGTTCTCGTTGCCGGTATTCGTGTCAGTGGCGTCTCCTGCGGTGGTGATAATTTGCTGGAAAGTGGCGTTGGGGAAGGTGTTGGCGTGGGGATTGGCGTGGGAATTGGCGTGGGAATTGGTGTGGGGATTGGCGTAGGGATTGGAGTTGGAATTGGCGTGGGAATTGGTGTGGGGATTGGCTCAGCTACATTGATGGTGAGCTGTTGCGGGGCGGAGAAGGAAACGCGATCGCTCGCACTAATTGTAAAGGCATTGAGCAAACCAGTCGCACCCGTAGGCGGTGTGTAAACTAAAACATCGCTCAACGACAAAATGGTTCCCGGTACGATGACGGTACCATCTTGTTTGGTCAGCGTTCCCCCATTAATGGCATCAATGCGTATTGAGGTAAAATCGCTATTTGCATCGGTTATAGATGGATTTAAACTCGCAACGGTGAATGTAATCGACTGATTTTGTTGAGTAGCCGTTAGCAGAGTATTTGCGGTCAAAGTCGGTGCTTGGTTGATAAAAGTTATTTGAATACCATCAACACTAGGATTGCCCACCTCAAAGGTATTGTTATTGGGAATCAGCGTATCGATAGATGGAATGGTTTGTGCAGGAGAAATCAGCTCCCCATTCCCATTACTTCCACCCGTATCAATCGCTCCCGCCGTACCGTTGTTAGTCGCATCGCCGACGATAAATTGAAAGTTATCTTGCCCCCCATCATGCTGGATGAAAACCGAGCCTCCTTTCGTCACTCCACTGGTAAGGATGGTTGCCGAAGTACCGTCAATTATGCTCTTTCCCTTAACGACTCCTAGTGAAGATATTGCGACATTGCCACCAATGAGAGATCCATCGATCCCATCTCCTGCTTCTTGGATAGCTTGGGTATTAATCGTCTCAAAGGTAATATTGTCATCGGTTGTTAAGCTGACTAACCCACCAGTTGCGTTCAGGAGATCGCCATAAGTCGTGGGGGGATTAACAGTGGCAGAGGAATTAATGTTGCCCGTGATTATATCGTCCTTAGCTGTGAAGTTGACCGCACCCCCTGTAGCAACGATGGGATCGGTAGCAGAGGAATTAATGTCGCCGGTTTGAATACTACCTTGGGCATCTAAGGTAACTGAGCCGCCTATCGCATCGAATAAAGTGGGGCTATTTGTGATCTCAACAAAAGCAGAGGAATTAATTGCATCTGTTGTAATATTGCCTCCAGCCGTTATCTTGACGTTACCCCCTATAGCGCCTGGATTATCTCCAAGGAAAAATATGTCAGCTTCTGCAAAAGAATTAATTGTGCCTGTGGTGATATTACTCCCAGCTTCTAGAGTAACTGCGCCGCCTGTAGCTTTAAAATCAGCGGTGGATGAGGAAGTGATATTACCTGTGATGATATTAATGCCAGCTTCTAGAGTAACTGCGCCACCAGTAGATTGAAAATTAGAGGAGGAGGAATTGATATTACCATCAACTGTAATTGTGCCTGTTGTGGTTAAACTCACCAGACCTCCATTTCCATTATTTTCACCGGAAGAAGTAATATCACCTGTGATAATGTTGCCGTTGGTGGCCTTGAGGATGATACTGCCATTATTCGTGTAGATGGAAGAAGTGTCTAGATTGCCTGTAGCGATCGCACCGTTGCTGCTATTAAGTTCAATCTGACCACTATTGGTACGAATATTTCCAACTGTGAGACTCGCTCCAGAAATCTTTACTGGCTGTAAAAAAGTCTCGATAGTATCTCCTTGATTCATCGAAAAAGCTCCAACACCATCACCGTCAAAATCGGCAATCAAGGTAATCGATCCGTTAGCGTTTAGTGTGTTGTCAGCTAGGTCTTCAATGGTGATATTGTTAGTCGCCTGTAAAACGATGTCAGCATCCACATTTTCAAATTCTGACTCGAAGATGATCGTCGGCGTGGTGTCAGCGCTAACTACCTGACCTAAAATGCCAGAAGGGTTCCCAGTAAAGCTATCGTTTAAGCCGTCCGTGTCATCTCCATCCTGCGTGCCATTCTTGATAATGATATTAGTTGGGTCGAGTAGCAGAGTGCCGACTTTACCATTTGGCGCAAGCGTATCCACCGTGCCTTTGAAAGTTAGGCTTTCCTTGCCCGAAACTTCCACAAATCCGCCATCGCCAGAATTCTTGCCGCCACGGGCGTTGATATTGCCGTAAAATTCAGTTGCCTTGTCAGACCAAACGATCGCACGACCCCCATTACCGTTGTTCTTGCTATCAACATCGATCGAAGAATCTGGACTGACATAAGTTCTAGAGGCATTCGGTACTGTGCCCTTCCCTTGATAATCGCCGCCAATTAGCACCGTTCCACCGCCAAGACTGCCGGAAGCGTTGATGTTGGCACCCACCAAGCCTACTTTGTCGCCGAGAACTTGCACTTTACCGCCAGTCTGCCCGGATGCGTCCAGATTTCCAGACACAATCGCAGTCCCTGTATCGGTGGGGATGGCAACGCCAGATCCCGTGAGTACCACTTGACCTTTGTTATTAACGGTGAGTTGAGTCGCATTCCCAACTTTCCCGCCCGTCAGCAACTGCGGTACGGATTGAGGATTAGGAATGGGGGATTGGGGATTAAAATTCTGAGTCGCGACCTCCAAACTGAGTAGGTTTCCAGGTTGACTAATCCGCACGGATTTTCCGCCGGAAACCGCTGCCACAGTAATATTTCCTTCTGGTGCCAAAAGTTGCCCGGTATTAACGATAGTGCCACCGAGTAAGGTGAGATTTTTCCCCTGTCCTACTGCTAAGTTTCCAGCGTTAACGATGGCACCAGGTTGAGGAGGCGTGAAAGCAAAAGTGCTGGGATTTCCTTCTAAAGCGGCATAATTATTGTTACCGATGGCATTAAACAAATTGTTGCCAAAGCCGATACTGTTGGCGGTGGTGGCAGTGAAAGATGCAGGTACATTCAGACTAGCGTTGTTGCCAAAGACAATTCCGGCTGGATTCATCAAAAATAAGTTTGAATTGCCGCCAGTGACTTGAATTAAGCCATTAATGACGGAGACATCTCCACCCACAACTCGACCGAGAATATTCTGAATGCTGGGGGTGGATAGGAAGTTGGCAATCTCACCTTGATTGAGATCAAATTGGTTAAAGCTGTGGAAGAGATTCTCGCCTTGGCTTGATAGCTTACCGCCGGTGATGTCGAAGCGATCGCCATTGACGTTGACAAGGGTACCAGTGCCATCAGCAGCCGGAATGATGGGTTGTGCCAATGCTTTTTCTAAGCTGATGACTCCTGCTAGAGGCAAGGCTGCCATCACTAGGCTAACTTTTCTCACTAAGGGTTTCATAATTGCTCTCTCTTGCAGATATTAAGAAATATTGAACAACCAATCGCAGTTCTGCTTTGCCGAAGTCACTACGTTTTTGTTTACACGGGTTGTTCCTTTAACCAATCGCTAACTGTGATGTACTTTCTGGACAGTTATTATACTGCTGTTATAACTTATCTCAACCAGGATTGTCTTCAGGAAATAAAAACACCCAAGTCTAAGAAAAAAGTTTTTTTAGAAGAATTTGATGAGACTTATGGATGAATTTAATTTTATCGGAAAATACTGATATAAAAGCGTCTATCCCCACCTTGGTATTTTGAAAAGTGTTTTTTGCAAAAATAAAATCATAATCGTCAAAAATGATCGTGCCGCCTACTTTGACAAGCGCCCAACTTAAAACTGCATCTTCCAGAACATCGCTGGCTAGGTGGGAGCCATCAATGTAAACTAAATCATAAAAACCCAAGGGTAACGAACGCAATATTTGTTGAGATTTACCTACTATTTTTCGTACCTTTTCCGCTGCACCCGTACGATTTATATTAAAGTCAAATCGCTCTTCTATAGAGCTTAAATAGTCACGCTCATATCTTTGATGTTCCAAGCTACCTGCAAAGGTATCTATACAGGTAATTTGGCTATAACTATCTATCAAAATATTTTCTAAAAACCAGCAAGTAGATCGTCCCTCCCAACTGCCTATTTCTAAAATATTTAATCCAGGTATTTTAAATAAGGGTTTAACATGCTCATTCAAAATATCAAGGTTGCGGCTAAACCAGTCTGTAGAAAATTGATAACCTTTCAATATTGTCTCAATTTGATAACGAGCTTTTGAAAATTCAGGCTTGATTGTTAAGAGTTTACGGTAATAGCTCATTGCCTCGGCAACTCTACCCTTTTGCTGGAAAATCATGCCTAAATCGTAGTAGGCTTCAGGAAAGTCAGGTTTAACTTCCAGCGCTTTCTGATAACAAGCGATCGCTTGTTCAATCTGTTCTTGCATCCACAATCTTGCTCCCATTTTAAAATAGGCTTCAGCTAAGAGGTTTTGCGATCGCTGGTAGTTACTGACATCCCCTTGAACAGAGAAAAGTTGAGCAGATGTCTGCAAATCGGCGATCGCTTCTGGATAGTTACCCAATTTAGAATGGGCATTTCCCCGGTTATTGTAGGCGGCGGCAAAGTTAGGATTAAGCTGCAATGCCAGAGTATAATCGTCAATCGCTCCTTGACTATCTCCTAAATCGAAGCGTGCGACACCTCGATTAGTGTAAGCTTCAGGAAAATTAGGATTGATATTCAGCGCCTGAGTGTAATCCTCAATGGCTTTTTGCCCATCGCCAAGTCTGGAGCAAGTATTACCCCGATTGTAATAAGCAACAGCATCATGGAGATTGAGATGCAAGATTTGGCTATATTCCTCGAAAGCTTTTTGATGGTAAATTTGCCAAATTCTCTGTACTGTTAAATGTCTTTCCTGGTGGTGATGTCTGTAAGTTTGGGCTTCGTGCTGTCTCCAGATAATCACTTGTTCGGCAACAGAAATCCCGGTTTGACCAGAGAGGAATAAGCTTAAAAATAAAGTGCCAGTTGAGACATATTCGGTTTGCACTAGGTTGAAGATGCGGGGCAAGTCTTGTATCCAGTCTCCAATCTTGAGGCTGAAGCAGGGAGGGCAGAATTTTAAATTAGCGATCGCTTCTCGAAATAATTCATTTCCCTGCTCTTGATAAATTGGGGAAGCCACATCGTTGAACTGCCCGATAACTGCTGTATAAGGTAATGCTAAGGATGCATTGAGAAAGCTTAGTAAACTCTCTAGCGCCTCATCATCCCCATCTAGAATAAATACTTGTTTTACATTTTCTCTTTTTGCATCAGCCAGAGCCTGTATCAGCGTAGAAGCTGGCCCTTTATGCTCTAGTCGTCTAATTTGGCATCTATTTTTAACAGCAGCCAAATTAGGAAAAATATTGCTTCCATCATCGTATACAACAATATCAAAATCTCCCTGAATCGAACGGATAGCCCGTTCTAGATAGGGATAGCTAGGATCGTAATATCGAATAATGATCCGTGTCATCGCCGTCAACTTAAGAATACAGAACAGTGTTCATCCCACACCAGTCGCTCAAAATTCCCCTAGTCTGAGTCATGATGCTTTCGTTGCCACACTCCAAGTAATTTTCGTGTATCTGTCATAAGGAGTAGGGAAGCCCTGCCCTTACTGGCATCGGAAGACTCTAGAGATTGTGAAATTTAATTGTCTCCAATGATACTTTGCAACTTTTGGCAGTAATCTGGGATCTTTAGCCCAGAGTCTTTGCAGCACCTAGTGATGTTGTAGGCGATCGCGCATCAAGAGGGCGATCTGCTCACATCTGCGACTCTAATTGTTGTAACTAATTGGAAAATTCAGAAAATTCTATCAATCGCGCCATTTTCCGGCTGATAACCTTAAGCAGTAGGCTCTCTGGGGTTCTCTCTGTCTTAGGTCTTCTTGCTTATTTGTTAATATTTTGTTACAAACAAGAGAGTAAGCACTCTTATGGACGCGAAACATTATGTTAGGCGGCCTTACTGGTTTCACAAACAATACTGGCACTGATTGGGGAGAACGCCTCCTCAATACAGTCGCTAGCAAGACTATTCGCCACATGTTTACCCAGAGTGAGTCTGTGGAAGTTGCTGTTCGCTGCTATCCCTCCAGCAAGCTTTTGCAGGGCAGTATTGACAGCTTCAAAATGAGCGGTAGTGGTCTTGTGATTCGCCGCGAGTTTCGCACCGAGGAGATGTCGTTTGAGACAGACGCCGTCTCGATTGACTTCAGTTGTGTAATGCAAGGTCAGATCCGCCTTAAGCAACCCACCCAGGCAGTTGTACAGGTGACGCTAACCCAGGCAGATATTAACCAATCCTTTCAGGCAGAACTGGTGCAGAAGCGCCTGCAAGATATTTCCACACCAGCTTTGACAGATTTATCTGGCGGTCAGTCCGTTTCCTTTACCGAAGTCCAAGTACAGCTGCTGCCCGAAAACCAAGTGCAAATTTTTGCAAAGGCAGATTTGGGCGAAAAAGGATTGGTGCCACTCAGCATGAAATCAACCTTAAGCGTGGAACGGCGGCGTCGCATTCGGTTTAAAGATCCCCAATTTCAACCAGAGGCGGTTCCAGAAGAATCACGGGAAATTTCTCAGACCTTGACATCGGCGTTTGCGGAAATTTTAGATAACATGGTCGATTTAGATCGCTTTAATCTCGACGGCGTAACCATGCGAATTAACCGCTTGGAAACCCAAGGAGATAAGCTAATTTTCAGTGGCTATGCCCAAATCGAGCGCGTTCCCAATAACCCTTGATTTTAGTCAATCGTCATCGGTTAGTAGGCAATCGCAGGGTCAGAACCGCGTTAAAAGGAACAGGGATAAGGAGCGGTGGTTGAACACCCCTTTTCTATCCTTAATTCGTAAAGGTCAGCGATCGCACAACTGTGTCTTAACCTCTCAGCCTTAGGATAACAGTAGTGTTATCTGGGAGATATCTTGTGACTGCTGGAACCTCACCCCCGCAGCTTCAGAGAGAGTTAGGGGTTTTGGGTGCCACGATGATGGGTTTGGGTTCGATCGTAGGCACGGGCGTGTTTGTCAGCATCGGCATTGCCGCCGGAATCGCAGGACCGGCGGTAATTTTGGCGATCGCGATTGGAGCCGTTGTGGCAACCTGCAACGGTCTCAATAGTGCCCAGTTAGCAGCGAATCACGCCGTCAGCGGTGGCAGCTACGAATATGGCTACAAGTATCTCAATCCGAGTCTAGGTTTTACCGCAGGCTGGATGTTTCTCTTGGCAAAGACTGCTTCAGCAGCAACGGCAGCTTTGGGTTTTGCTGGCTACTTGCTGAATGCGACGGGTTTGTATGGGCGGGGATTTCTGATTCCCACGGCGCTAGCTGCGGCGATTTTGATGACTTTAATTGTTTTGAGCGGGATTCGCCGCTCTAATCGCGCCAATATTGCCATCGTCTCGGTGTCGCTGCTCTCTTTAATTTTCTTTGTCCTTATCTGTCTACCCCGCGCCACAGAGGTTGGTACAGAAAATCTCACGCCATTTTTCAAAGGTTCTCCGGCGACGGTACTCCAAGCCAGTGCGCTGATGTTTGTGGCTTACACGGGTTATGGAAGGATTGCCACGTTGGGCGAGGAAGCACGGGAACCCCGGAAGACAATTCCAATCGCGATGATTGTTAGCCTGGGGGTGACAATGCTGCTTTACATGGCAGTGGTAACGGTTGGCATTGGGGCGGTCGGGACAGAAATTTTGGGCAAAGCAACCCAGGCACAGGCAGCACCCCTCGAGGTGGCAGTTCGCAGCGTTGCCGGTTCAAGAGGTGCGGCGATTTTATCAATTGGTGCGATCGCGGCGATGCTGGGGGTACTATTAAACTTGATTTTGGGTTTGTCCCGCGTGCTGCTGGCGATGGGAAGACGCCGGGATATGCCCAGAATTTTGGCACGGCTAAATCGGCAAGGAACGACACCCGATTTAGCGGTGGTCGTGGTCGGAATTGCGATCGCCCTTTTAGTTCTGCTTGGCAATGTCAAAACGACTTGGTCATTCAGTGCCTTTAACGTCTTGATTTACTACGCAATTACTAATCTGGCAGCATTAAAAATGCCAGATTCAGAACGGCTCTATCCCAAATGGATAGCCTGGGCAGGTCTAGGATCTTGCCTGTTCCTGGCTTTCTGGGTAGAGCCGCAAATCTGGCAAATGGGTCTGGGATTAATTGTCGCTGGTCTAATCTGGCACCAAGTCAGGCAAAGAGTTAGGGAGTTATGAGTTAATAACTCATAACTCCCTAACTCAAAACTTTTCCTAGCGACCAACACCGATGTATTGGAAACCGGCGCTTTCTATTTCCTTCCGGTTGAGGAAGTTACGACCATCAATCATCACCGCGTTGTTCATCAGCTTAGACATTTTGCTATAGTCTAGGGTCTGGAACTGCTGCCAGTCTGTCACCAACACAAGGGCGTCACAGCCATCAGCCAGCCGTTCGGGATCGGTTTCCACCATCACGCCGGTTAACCCATGACGCATCCCAGTTGAAGAAACAATTGGATCGTAGGCTTTCACTTTCGCCCCCAGCCGGTTGAGTTGCTCGATGAGATTGAGCGCTGGAGCATCGCGCATATCATCGGTATCGGGTTTGAAAGTCAGACCTAGCAATCCCACCGTTTTGCCTTTGAGGATTTTTAGCGCCTGTTGCAGTTTTTCGATCGCAATCACGCGCTGGCGCTGGTTGACACTCACAGCAGATTTGAGCAGTTGAGCTTCATAGCCGTAGTCGTCCGCGGTATGAATCAAAGCCGAGACATCTTTCGGGAAGCAGGAACCACCCCAGCCAATCCCAGCTTGCAAGAACTTGTTACCAATCCGGGAATCCAAACCGATGCCCTTAGCGACTTGGGTAACATCAGCACCCACGCGATCGCAAATATTGGCAACTTCGTTGATAAAGCTGATTTTGGTTGCGAGGAAGGCATTCGCGGCGTACTTAATCATCTCAGCAGAGTTGATGTCTGTCACCACGACGGGCACTTGTGGTAAGGATTTGTCTTCTGCCACCTGGCGCTCGACAATGGGAGCATAGAGTTCCTGCATCATGGCGATCGCTTTCGGATTGGTGCTACCCAGCACAATCCGATCCGGGTTAAAGGTGTCGTAAACTGCCGAACCTTCGCGCAAAAATTCTGGATTGCTAACAACATCAAACTGAGGAGTTGTTTCTAGTGTCAGCTCCTCGGTAACAACGCCACCAGCTCCCACTAAGGACTTTTGGCGCTCCAGCACGCCATCAAGTACAATCATCCGTACCCAGTCCCCAGAACCAATTGGCACTGTGGATTTATTCACAATGACTTTGTAACCACCGTCAAGATGAGCGCCAATTCCACGGGCAACGGCTTCAACATACCTGGTATCGCTTTCACCATTTGCCAAAGCGGGCGTCCCTACTGCGATGAACAAAATTTCTCCATGAGCCACTCCAGCACCCAAATCGGTAGTGAACTCAAGATGCCCTGACTGGGAAGCCGATTGCATAATTTCTGACAGTCCTGGCTCATAAATCGGGGACTGTCCCGCTTTCATCAACTTGACTTTTTCTTCGTTATTGTCAACGCAGATGACATGATGTCCAATATGAGCAAGACTGGCACCCGTGACCAAGCCAACATATCCAGTGCCAATTACGCAAACACGCATAGGAGTAAACCTCAAAAAAATTGGAATGACAGTTCTGGGGGTACGATTCTGTTGGGTAGTCTTTTGTTAAAAGTCATTGATAATTAACTTTTGACAAAGGACTCTAATTCACGAATCGCTGTGGATGCGATTCTCCGGCAGAGAAGCTAAGCGATCGCGAAAATCTTCTATAGTCAGTTGTAACCCTTCTTGCAAGGGTATTGTTGGCTCCCAATCCAGCCAAGTCTTTGCCCGCGTGATATCCGGACGCCGTCGGCGAGGATCGTCTTCTGGCAGTGGCTCAAGCTTAATCTTCGAGTCTGGGTTCACCATCTTTTGGACAGCCTCAGCCAGCTCTAAAATCGTATATTCATCGGGATTCCCTAAATTAATCGGTCCCGTATGCTCGCCATTCATCAGCCGCATCAGCCCTTCCACTAGGTCTGAAACGTAGCAGAAACTTCGGGTTTGCGAACCATCACCATAAACGGTTAGGGCGGTACCCCGCAGAGCTTGCACTACAAAGTTGCTAACCACTCGACCGTCATTTTCTAACATTCGAGGGCCGTAGGTGTTGAAGATTCGCGCGACTCGAATTTCTACATGATTCTGGCGATAATAGTCAAACGCCAGTGTTTCTGCAATTCGCTTGCCTTCGTCATAGCAGGAGCGAATTCCTATCGTATTGACATTACCGCGATATTCTTCAGTCTGGGGGTGGATTTCAGGATCGCCGTACACTTCTGAGGTGGAAGCCAAGAGTAATCTCGCCTTCACCCGCTTTGCCAGTCCTAACATATTCAGTGTACCCAGGACATTCGTTTTCACGGTCTTTACTGGGTTGAACTGGTAGTGTACTGGAGAGGCGGGGCAAGCTAGGTGATAAATTTGCTCCACTTCCAAGCGTATCGGTTCGGTGATGTCGTGACGGATGAGTTCAAAATATGGATTATCCAGCCACTTCAGGATGTTGCGTTTGTGTCCGGTATAGAAGTTATCGAGGCAAATGACTTCATGCCCTTGCGTCATTAGCCGGTCGATCAGATGGGAACCGATAAAACCAGCACCACCTGTGACTAAAATTCTCATCTGGCAATTGAGTCTTTTAAGAGTTGGAATCCATCTTAGACTAACCTTGCCATGCGATGGTGTCCAGATGTACCTGCATTTTCAATAAATCTTTGAAGATATCGATGAAGATAATGTAAAGATTAGCGATCGCTCCTCGGCATTCATTTCTTCGCCTCAAGTTCGTTCCTTTCCCACTCTCAGCCTGGAATAGCACCCTATGTAAGACACGAAGCTACGAAAATACGCTGGATTCCTAAGCTTAGCTTAAAAATCCAGCGTAAGTCTCAATTCAGTAGTCTCAATCCAAGCGCTACTCTTGATCCAGGCGCAACACCGCCATGAAAGCTGATTGCGGTACATCAACCGTCCCAATCGACTTCATGCGCTTCTTCCCTTTAGCCTGCTTCTGCAACAACTTTTTCTTTCGAGAAATATCACCGCCGTAGCACTTGGCAAGCACATCTTTTCTCAAAGCGGGGATATGTTCGCTGGCGACAATCTTACTGCCAATCGCGGCTTGAATCGGAATTTTGAACTGATGCCTGGGAATCAGTTCCTTCAACTTTTCTGTCAAACCACGTCCTACGTTGTAAGCCTTATCCCGATGCACAATCATCGCTAAGGCATCAACGGGGTCGTTGTTGATTAAAATATCTAGCTTAACCAGGGGATTTTCCTGATAGCCAATCAAATGATATTCCATACTGGCATAGCCGCGAGTTCTGGACTTCATTTGGTCAAAAAAGTCCGTCACCACTTCCGCCAGGGGTAACTCATAAGTCAGCGTGGTTCGCCCCTGCGTTAAATACTTCATATCTTTGAAGACACCACGCCGGTTTTGACATAACTCCATCAAAGTCCCCACATAGACTTCTGGGGTAATCATGTCTACCTTGACATAAGGCTCCTCAATTTTTTCCCGCTCGTTCGGCGGCGGTAGGTGGCTGGGATTATCAATGTAGACTTCCTCTCCCTTATTGGTAATCACCCGATAGACCACCGAAGGAGCGGTGATAATCAAATCTAAATCGTATTCCCGCTCTAGACGCTCTTGGACGATCTCCATGTGCAGCAAGCCCAAGAAGCCGCAGCGGAAGCCAAACCCCATTGCGCTGGACGTTTCCGGTTCGTAGTTCAACGCCGCATCATTTAATTTCAGTTTTTCCAGGGCTTCCCGTAAGTCTGGGTATTGGTCAGCATCGGTAGGGAACAAGCCGCAAAAGACCATCGGCTTCGCTTCGGTGTAACCGGGCAATGCCTCGCTAGCAGGGGCATTCGCTAGGGTAATGGTGTCTCCTACGCGAGCATCTTCCACCGCTTTAATTGCCGCTCCTAGGTAGCCCACTTCTCCGGCGTGCAGTTCGTTCACCGGCTTCTGAGTCGGGGAAAGGATACCCAATTCGTCAATTTCATATTCTTTGCCAGTCGCCATCAGACGAACGCGATCGCCTTTTTTGACCGTACCATCCATCACCCGGAAGTATACAATTACACCCCGATAGCTGTCATAGTAACTATCAAAAATTAAAGCTCTCAGCGGTTGGGACACCGTATCTATCGGCGGCGGGACTAAGTGAACGATCGACTCCAGGATCTCGTCAATCCCAAGCCCTTCTTTTGCAGAAGCGAGAATTGCACCGCTACAATCCAGTCCGATAATTTCTTCAATTTCTCCCTTTACCCGATCTGGCTCAGCTCCAGGGAGATCGATTTTATTTAATACTGGAATAATTTCCAGATTATTTTCAAGGGCAAGATAAACATTGGCAAGCGTTTGCGCTTCCACCCCTTGAGAGGCATCCACTACCAAGAGTGCGCCTTCGCAAGCAGCCAGAGAACGCGACACCTCGTAGGAAAAATCAACGTGACCAGGTGTATCAATTAGATTTAGAACGTACTGTTGACCATCCTTGGCGGTATAGTTCATTCGGGCAGCTTGCAGCTTAATCGTAATGCCGCGCTCCCGTTCTAAATCCATATTGTCCAGGAACTGTTCCTTCATCTGCCGATCTTGCACCGTGCCCGTAAACTGCAAGAGGCGATCCGCCAGAGTGGATTTTCCGTGGTCAATGTGGGCAATGATCGAGAAATTACGAATGCGAGAAACAGGTACGTCAGTCATAGCCAAACAAAAAGGCACGAACGGCAATTGAAAAGTTCAGCGGACTTCAAATATTGTAATGTTTCCGATGCCCCGGCAGTTAGGACAGCCGCAGATATGTCCCTTCTGTCAACGTGAAACAATTCTTTAACTTTGAGTAGGACAGTTACCGCCTTCGATGACTATACAGTAGAAAATCTGCGCGGTTTACCTAAATCAGAGACAGCGATAAAAATAGATGCAGGACTGAGGACTGAGGGTTGAGGAAGGAGGACTGAGGACTGAGAGTTGAGGAGGGAGGACTGAGTAACTGTCAAACAGTCAGTAAAGCGAAGCGATAACCATTTAATTTGGCACGGGAGGGTGATGAGAACACAGCAAAAGGTATTGTGAATCTAAAGACTTAAAAAGAAATCTTGTGTATTCAAGTAGATTAGGGCACATTGGAATTAAATCCATGCAAAAACTGCTCTGATGAAAAACCTTTAAAAAAAGGGTAATTTTCTGAGGAGAGAACGACTTTTCTACCGAAAAGTGGCAACGCTTCAGGAGCAGCCGCCCTCACCACAAAATAGAGCGCTATTACCTACTAGCAGTTAGCGCCCAGAGAATGTCAGAATGCATACTAGGGATCGGAATTGCAAAATTTTGTTGCCCATTAGGATTAGGAGCTGCCCTCAACTCACTGCGTTGCTTGCATCAGCAGTTAGCATGGAAAGACGGCGCATCCTCTTCCGCATTGGATTTGCTTGGAAATGTCATCACTGCACTGATATGAACGATCGGGCCAGATATTCTCAGGGTTCAGCCGAAAAGGTGGAAATTTCTATCCACCTTGATTCTGAACTGTTAGCACAAATTAAGCACCTGACCAACGATCCGAGTAAGGTCATTGAGACGGCAATTCGGCAGTGGCTTAGAGGCGAACGAGATCGAGATGATGAACTGACTCGGAACCTAGAGAGGAATCCGCCCGTGCCTCCGAGAGGAGAATGGAACGATTAATGAAAAATAAAGAACACTCTAGATGTAGACTTTAGCCGCAGGGCAAGTCTTTTGAGGTTGTATCTATCACAGAAAACGGCTGGTAATCATTAGCTTCTTCTCCTTTTGCAGTTTACAGGTATACTCTGATGGCGGCTCCTGTTAATGTCTCACTGCCAACTTTCGAGTCAACTGTGTCAAGTCCAGATCAGTACCAAAAACTGCTGAGTCAGATTGCTAGGAATATCCGTCGCACGCTCGATCTAGATACCATTTGGCAGCAAACGGTTAGAGGACTAGGAGAAGCGCTTAACGTTAGTCGCTGCATCATCTGCAACTACGAAAGTTCTAAGCCCAAAGTGCAGGTGGTGGCGGAGTATTGCCAGGAGACGTTTCGGTCGATGCTGGGACAACAGTTACAGCTTGCCGAGCAACCCTATCTAAGGCAAGCACTGGAGACACAAGGCGAGCCAGTTGTGGTAGAACAGGCTGGGGTGAATGCGTTTGGGCAACAATCGGTATTAGTCGTTTCTACCTGCTATCAAAACCAGCCAAATGGCGTCATCGCTTTGCAACAGTGCGATCGCACTCGGCGATGGAACGATGCCGAAGTTGAGTTAGTTAGAGAACTGGCAGATCAGGTGGGAACCGCGATCGCTCACGCCACCCTGTATAAAGAATTAGAAGAAGCCCGCGAACAAGCAGAAGAAGCTTCTCGCCTCAAATCAGAGTTTCTGGCAAATACTTCCCACGAACTTCGGACACCGCTAAACGGCATGATTGGCTCCCTGAAGCTGATCCTAGATGGGACGGTAGACGAGCCAGAAGAGCAACTGGATTTTATCCAAGATGCTTACCGTTCAGCTTTACATCTCCTCAACCTGATCAATGACATTCTCGATGTCGCCAAAATTGAAGCAGGCAAAATGGAGCTGGAACTGGGACAGGTGAAGCTGGAAGAACTATTCGGGGATGTCGAGGAATTTACCCAGAATCAGGCGCAGCAGAAAAACCTGAGCTTATGCATTCAAATGCCATCTACTTACGATGAAATTATCCTGTATGGCAACTACCAGCGGCTGCTCCAGGTGATGTTAAACCTGATAGGGAATGCAATCAAATTTACCCATGAAGGCGGCGTCACGGTCAGTGCCGAGGTCAGTAAAAAGAAACTTAAGTTTGGAGGACAAGAATGTCCAGGCGTCGTGAAAGTCCAAGTCGCCGATACGGGGATTGGCGTCTCCCTTGACAAGCAAGACAAACTATTTCAATCTTTTAGCCAGGTAGATGGCTCTCGCACCAGACAGTACGGTGGTACCGGATTGGGATTGGCAATATCTCAAAGGCTGGTAGAAGCAATGGGTGGGGTCGTAAACTTCTACAGTATGGGCGAAGGGCTGGGTTCAACAGTTACGTTCACCGTGCCTCTGTATCAAGAGCCGGTAATGATTTCAACGCAACAGACAGGTTCGATGGATTGTTAATGTAGGTGCTACTTTCGGGGATTAATGAAATTGGGTTGAGTTGGCTCTACTAGTTGAAAGCACAAACAAGCTGCTTGCTGGTAGTTTCAGGCTCTACGATGAAATTTCGAGAAAGCAAGCACGCCAACATCGCCTGCGAGGTCAACAGGATTCTATGACTGAGCCAATTTCCGAACCGTACCAAAACTTTGAACCAAATTGCTAACAGGAGCGATCGCACACTCGATCTAAAAGCGATTTTCCAGCAAACGGTTGAAAGTTTGGGAAAAGCATTGGACATAAGCCGGTGCCTTAGTTTCAATTGTTCGGTAAAGTGAATGGCTCTCACACAACTCCCGGTGCGGGTACGGGACTCGGACTCACAATCTCTCAAAAGCTGCTCGAAGCAATGGCTGGCAATATTCATGTTCATCGTACGGGGAAGGACTCAGCTCAACAGTCATGGTCACTGTACCCCTGTATCAAGCTCCAGTAATGATTACTACGCCACAGACGGGTTTAATAGAGCTATTAATCTAGGTGGGTACAGCGACGCTATCGGGTTTTTCTGCTAACCCCAGTTTTCAGAGAATTGTGTCGCCAAAGCGTGTCACTACTCTGCAAAGATTTTTACACTAGGAAAGAAGTTGATTAAAGTAAGAGTCTATGACTGAGCAAGCAAATGCTCGTGACTTGTTTCGGGCTGCCTACGAAAACCGCTACACCTGGGATACTAATTTCCCCGGATATAGTGCTGATGTAGAACTCAAGCAAGGTGATGAAGTCTACAAAGGCAAAATTCGCATCAACAGCGACATGACTGTTGAAGTTACCGGCATCGAAGACGAAACGGTGCAAGAGAGCATCTATACTCAGCTCAGGGATATTGTCACCCACCGCAAGCGGGGGTCTTTTGACAAAGCTCACGGCAAGAACGAATTTAACCTGGGGGAAACGGACGCCAGCGGCGCTACGGAAATTCTGGTTAAAGGCGATGCGATGGGATCTAACTACAAAATCCGAGGCACTGAAATTTGCCAGGTGAGTCGGGTAATGGGTCGAATGGCATTTGTCATCGATACCGCTGAAAGTTTAGACACCGGAGAAGGCTACGCCGCCAGTCGCTACGATGTTATCTTCCGGAATCCTCAGACAGGTGAATTGCTCAGAGAAATGCAATTTGAGGATACCTTCGATAAAGTCGGCGATTACTACGTGATGACCAAGCAGGTAATTCACGCGAATGAGCAAGGTCAGAAAACGACTACCGAGTTCAACTACGCGAACGTCAAGTTACTGGAACCAGCAGCGGTATAGGCAGTCGGCGTTACAATACGCTCTCAGCGGTTCCCAGTGTTCTCCATTTTCGCGATGAGTTTTTATCTCTGCGTGAACTAGGATCAACATAGCTGCAATAGAAAGAAAGATTCGATAAGGTAAACTAACCATGTCACAAACACTGGCACTGACTTCAGAAAACGTCGAACAAGTTTTGGATGAACTGCGCCCTTACCTAATGTCCGATGGTGGTAACGTTGAGCTGGTAGACATCGACGGTCCAGTCGTGAAGCTACGCCTCCAAGGAGCCTGCGGATCTTGCCCTAGTTCAGCAATGACGCTGAGAATGGGAATTGAGCGCCGCCTGCGCGAATTTATCCCCGAAATTGCCGAAGTTGAGCAAGTCCTTTAAAGGCAAAAGGTAAAAGGCAAAAGGCAAAAGATTTTTTCTGATTTCTTTTGCCTTTTTAGTTTAATTGAACCAGTCTTTTCAAAGCCAAAGGCAAAAGAAATAAAACAGATATTTCTTTTGCCTTTTTAGTTTCTCCTATTTACTTTTCCTATGCCCCATCCTCTCTATATCTCTTTCATCTGGCATCAACATCAACCTCTGTACAAAAGCCGCGCAGTCAACCAGTATCGTTTACCGTGGGTGCGGCTGCATGGGACGAAAGATTACCTAGATTTAGTGCTGCTGCTGGCTCGTTATCCGAAGCTGCATCAAACGGTTAATCTCGTGCCATCTTTGATTTTGCAGTTAGAGGATTATGTTGCTGGCACGGCGATGGACCCGTACTTAGCAGCAGCTTTGACGCCGGAACAGCAACTGAGTGATGAACAAAAAAGATTTATTATTGAGCATTTTTTTGATGCCAATCACCATACTTTAATTGACCCTCATCCTCGCTACGGAGAACTGTACGGGCAACGTCAAGAAAAGGGGGAAGAATGGTGTTGGACAAATTGGAATCCGCAAGATTACAGCGATTTGCTCGCTTGGCATAATCTGGCGTGGATCGATCCTTTGTTTTGGGACGATCCAGAGATTGAGGGCTGGTTGAAGCAGGGAAGAAACTTTACTTTAAGCGATCGCCAGCGAATTTTCTCTAAACAACGAGAAATATTGAGTCGCATCATTCCGCAGCACCGGCAGATGCAAGAAGCGGGGCAACTGGAAGTATCAACAACGCCCTACACGCACCCGATTTTGCCCTTACTGAACGATACCAACTCTGGTCGGGTGGCGGTGCCCAACATGACCTTGCCGAATCAGCGCTTCCAGTGGGCTGAAGATATCCCCAGACATCTCCAAAAAGCTTGGGATATGTATAAAGATCGGTTTGGGCAAGAACCGCGTGGTTTGTGGCCTTCAGAACAATCGGTTAGCCCCGAAATTTTGCCTTATATCGCCAAGCAAGGATATAAGTGGATCTGCTCCGATGAAGCCGTCTTAGGTTGGTCTAAGAAGCAATTTTTCCATCGAGACGGTGCGGGGAATGTCTACGAACCCGAATTACTATATCAACCTTATCGGCTGCAAACCGAGTTCGGCGACTTAGCGATCGTGTTTCGGGATCACCGATTATCAGATTTAATTGGCTTTACTTATGGAGCGATGGAACCGCGCCGCGCCGCCGCCGACTTAGTCGGGCATTTGGAAGCGATCGCTCGCACCCTGAAACACCGCCAGAAAGGAGGCGGTACAGCCCTAGAACAACCGTGGCTGGTCAACATTGCCCTTGATGGCGAAAACTGTTGGGAACACTACCATCTGGATGGTAAGCCCTTCTTAGAAGCTCTTTATCAAACGCTGAGCGACCACTCAGAGCTGAAATTGGTCACGGTTTCGGAATTTCTAGACCAGTTCCCTCCCAAGACAACCATCCCCGCCGAGCAGCTGCACAGCGGCTCTTGGGTCGATGGCAGCTTTACAACTTGGATTGGCGATCCCGCCAAAAATCGCGCCTGGGATCTCTTAGAAGATGCGCGGAAAGTCTTGGCTAGCCATCCAGAAGCAACCGAGGAAAACAATCCAGAAGTTTGGGAAGCTTTGTACGCCGCAGAAGGTTCCGATTGGTTCTGGTGGTTTGGCGAAGGTCATTCCTCAAACCAAGATGCCATGTTCGACCAGCTGTTCCGGGAACACCTGTGTGCGATTTACCAAGCTTTAAATGAGCCGATCCCGTCGAACTTGCGCCAACCCGTAGAAGCTCACGAAGCGCGGGGAGACCATCGACCCCAAGGCTTTATTCATCCCACCATCGATGGACTGGGTGACGAACAGGATTGGGATCGCGCTGGTCGGATTGATGTGGGCGGATCGCGGGGTACGATGCACAAGAGCAGTGCCATTCAGCGTCTTTGGTACGGCGTGGATCACCTTAACTTCTATCTACGGCTGGACTTCCAGACCGGCATTCAACCGGGTAAAGGCTGTCCGCCAGAGTTGCATTTGCTGTGGTTCTATCCCAACCAAACAATGCACAATAGCCCCATTCCGCTGGAAAATTTACCTGACGAAGCGCCACTGAACTATCTGTTCCACCACCATTTAGGGATTAACTTACTGACTCACACGATTGAGTTTGAGGAGGCTGGGGAACATCTCAAGTGGCATCCTCGGTTTAGCCGCGCTCAAGTGGGTTTAAATAAGTGTTTGGAAGTGGCAGTTCCTTGGGCAGATTTGCAAATCGGTCCAGATTTTCCGCTGCGGATGGTAGCTATCTTAGCGGATGGCGAACGGTTTAGTAGCTATGTGCCTGAAAATGCCTTGATTCCGATTGATGTTCCTTAAGAATTCAATCGCAAAAATCAGGGATTTTACAAAAATCCCTGATTTTTCTAACTTTGATACCGCATAACTGTCCAAACATTTCCACTAATTAGGGTATCTAGTTGGAAAATGTGAAAACTTGATTTGAGAGGCTGTGAGATTTCTTGCCAAGGAACAATCGTAAAGCCAAGTTGCGAATAAAATCGTACTAATTTAGGCTTACAGACTAAATAGAGGGGGTGGGTCGCTTCTTGAACAAGACGCTTCACTAGATGGGAACCCAGGTGCTGGCTGCGCCAAACAGGTTTCACAAATAAGTAATACAGCATAGAGTGCGTACTATAGCCGTTTATTTCACCGCAAGCTACTAACCTTCCATTACATTCAATGACCCAGAACCGCGACCAATTGACAAAAGCATAGGTGAAAATTGAGAAGAAAAATAGAATAAAGGAAGCGGCCAAACAAAGAGTAACAATAAAAAGAAGTGCAAGGATAAGAAATAAAATAATTCCGAGCAAGAAATTAGAAGCAAGAATTTTGATAATTTGTATGATTGCTAGCATGAAAAAAGTCAAGGCAATCAAAATTAGGAAATTGAAAGATAAAACTCTCAGATCAAATTTTAAAGCCTCAGATTTTGTAAATTCTAATAATAATTGCTGAATTAACCATTTTTCTTCCGCACGGGCTGGTCGGAGAACACACCCTGGTGGCAATGAAGGAGGTAGGTCAGCCATTAGTCCATTTTGTTGCAGCAGTGAACATCAAAGTCTGCGGCGATGAGGGCAATATTAGCAGTATGGGAGCCGTTGTCGTGTTTAAATAAACTGGAAATTTAGGAGCGATCGCTAACTATCCCTACTCATCTATCAGGGTTGGGTGTTACCGTCACCCGACGATCGACTTCATCAATCGTTATCGATGCCAAGCCAAACTGCTCAATCACCCACGCATTGGTCGTTAGGTGGGTGCTAATCTCCGCCACTCGGTATTGACTCGTCGAGTCAGCTAAAGCCGCTGGCAATAGCAACTGATCCCCCAGGTGTACATCGACGGGTGCGCCAGTGTTATGAAAATCCAGCAACTCCTGACAAGCCATATCGGCAACTTTATCGGCTGGCAGTCCCAGACGTCCCAAAGCACCAAAGAAAGCCTTGCTATTCTCGTACTCAGCGGTGAGGAAAATCCCCGCCCCCGGTGCGATACCCCTTTCCCGTAAGGGTTGGACAGTGGCTTTGAGATCTGCCTGATGCAACACATTCTCGGCGCGGCTAGCCATCCGTTGGGGAATGTGGGAAGGAAGTTGTGTCACCACAGCAATCCCCCGCACCTGCTGAAATTCTCCAGGTTCCAGAAGGCTAATCCCTCGCAATGGTTGGATTTCCCTGTTCTTACCCCTAACGCCCCTACCGCTAACGCGAAGTTCCACTTCTCCTTGGCCTTGGGGATACCACCCCCAACTGCGTATCCTCACCTCAGCTTCCACTCCCATCTGATGTAACAGAGGCAAGTAGACTTGCTCGATGTAGGTATAAGCGGGACTATAGGCGACATGGGTGCCGCCGCGCAGCGTCACCTGCGATTCTCCCTGCGCGATCGCTAAAGGCAGCAAAATTGTCTGCAAAACCAAAGTGACAGCACCCGCCGAACCGCCTTCTTGTGCTTCGGTGACATCAAACGTGTATTTTCCCGGTTGGATTGAATCACCCGGAATAAACTCTAAAGCCGTTGAACCTAACGTATCCCCCTGCACTTTCGCTCCGCAGATGGCAGCAGCGGCACGCACAGCCGTTAAGTGTTGGGCAGCGAGTCCGGGCTTTTTGCGTCCCGCCCGAACCCGCCCGATTCGGATCGGATGGCCTGCGATCGCCGCCAGGCTGAGGGAAGTCCGTAAAACCTGTCCGCCGCCTTCTCCGTAGGAACCGTCGATGTAAATCATGAGTAAAAGGATGCTTCAAACGTATTATGAAGGAAGTGACCAGATTTTAACGGCGCGGCATGGGAACAGTTTGGGAATTAGATTTTTATTCGCGTCCAATTTTGGACGAACAACAGAAAAAGATTTGGGAATTATTGGTGTGCGAAAGTCCGTTGGATATCCGCACGAAACCTGAGTCCCTGTTTCGTTACGCCGAGTTTTGCCCCAATAGCACGGTAAATTCGATCTGGCTGCGAACGACGTTGGAAGAAGCGATCGCTAGGGCAGCTGAACCTCCTCAAAAAATCCGCTTCTTCCGCCGCCCGATGACCAAAATGATTGTGAAAGCCTGCGATGAGTTGGGCATTTCCGCTCAGCTGAGCCGCCGAACTTTTACATTGTATCGGTGGCTGCAAGAGCGGATGCAGGACGTTTATCCCCAGCAATCGGGCTACCAAGGAGTTGCCCCGAATCCCTCTGTCCAATACCAACCCCAGCCGCCCCAACCTTTACCGGATGCGCTGGTTGGGCAAAAGTGGGCATTTGTAACCTTGTCAGCGGAAGCCTTTGAGGAAATGCACGAGTGGGACATTGGCTTTCGAGAAGCTTTCCCACTCATTGGATTAGGAGATTTCGCGCCTTTGCCACAGGAGACGCAGATTCCAGGAGTGGTGATTTTCTCTCCCAGAGCAGTGCCAATGGCTGGCTGGATGTCTGGAATTGAACCGGCGTTCCTGAAATTTAATCGGAACACACCGCCTAGATTGCTTTTAGAGACGGGTGAGAGTAATAGCTGGATTTTGGCAAGTATCAAAGATTCAAAAACTTTGACGGAAGCCGAAAACTTTGAGGACGCCAAGCGAAAAGCTGGGATGTTGCATTTTTTAGCGATTCAGTCCGATCCGCAATCAGAATCCTTTGCGGGTTTTTGGCTAATGCAAGAATTGCCTCTGAGTTAAATTGATTCCAAAGTAAATCTTTCGGTTTCGCAACCAGACTGGGAGAATAGAAGACAAAGACATAAAAAAAGGCTCTCAGACAAGCATAAAAGTCGGAGTAAAAGCGCGGATGTTGAGACTGAGCGACAGAATTTCGCACTTTTGACTTTGACTTTATGAGGGCGTCTTGGCGGTTCCATCAATAAATTCCACGGTCAGAATATGGGTTTTAACGATTTACCACAAGAGACGCTAGCAGAGCAGTTATTGGAGTTAGCCACTCGTTCTGGAGCCGAGGCAGCGGAGGTTTATCAAGCGCGATCGCTTTCTCGCCCAGTTTTTTTTGAAGCCAACCGGCTCAAACAACTGGAAAGTGCCCAATCAGAAGGGACGGCGTTGCGGCTGTGGCGAGAAGGGCGTCCGGGTTTAGCCGTTGCTTATGGTCCTGTGGAACCGCAAGCACTGGTAGATCGAGCGATCGCTTTGTCGGCACTCAACGGAGTGGAAACCGTGGAATTGACTGAGGGACGGGCATCTAAGTATCCCGACTTGGGCGAGTTTATGCCCGTCGAGGAGCTGATATTAATGGGCAAAGAAGCGATCGCCCTCGTCCGAGATGCCTACCCAGAAGTCCTCTGCACCGCTCAATGGGAATGCGAGGCAGAAACGACGCGCCTTGTCAACACCAAAGGATTGGATTGTCGCTATACCGATACGACCCTCAGCTGTTATCTGGCAGCCGAATGGGTGCGGGGGGATGATTTCTTGAGCGTTGGCGATGGACAAACCCAGCGGGATAGCCTCGATCCGGTCGCCTTGGCAAACCAAATTTTGCAGCGGTTAGCGTGGGCGAAAGAAAACATTTCACCCCCCATCGGTCGCGTGCCCGTGTTATTTACCGCCAAAGCAGCGGATATGCTTTGGGGAACCCTCTCAGCTGCACTGAATGGGAAACGAACCCTTGAGGGGGCTTCGCCGTGGAGCGATCGCTTGGGCGAACCCGTGACTTCAAAAGCCCTCACCATTACCCAAAACCCGGAATCTGGGCCGTTTAGCTGTCCTTTTGATGATGAAGGCACGGTCACGCGGAATCTGGAATTTATCAAAGACGGCATTTTGCAGCTGTTTTATACCGACCGCACGACCGGACGCCAGCTGGGTAGCGGGACTACTGGAAACGGGTTTCGTCCCGGTTTAGGTAGTTACCCGACACCGGGGCTATTTAATTTGCTGATTCATCCGGGAACTGGGGATCTGCTGAGCTTAATGCAGCAGATGGGTGATGGGCTGGTAGTAGATCAGATGCTGGGAGGCGGTTCTGGGATTTCGGGGGACTTCTCGATTAACGTTGACCTGGGCTACCGGATCAAGAACGGTCAGGTGGTCGGCAGGGTAAAAGATACGATGGTGGCAGGTAACGTATACGCAGCCCTCAAGCAGCTAGTGGCATTGGGAGGCGACGCCGAGTGGAATGGTTCGGTCTATACCCCATCTCTGATTGTGGAAGGGCTGTCTGTCACCGGCAAAATGCTGAGTTAATCCGAATCGAAGACTGGCTAATTGCCCGTTAGCCGTTAGCCATTAGCCATTAGCCATGAAATGAGTTGAGGGCAAAATGTTGAATGACTTATGAATTATTTGAGAGTGTTAAGTTCTCAAGTTTTGTCTTTACACTCAAGACTCAAATTTCCCAAATCCAAGGTCAAAGCTTTCTTACAACCCAGACGGCGTTTAGCGATCGCTGAAGCTTGTCTAATTGGGTTAGTATCGGGACTCGCCGCAGTTCTGTTCAAAGTCGGCGTCGGGACCTTGGGTGCATGGCGAGTTCATGCTTCCCACTTTCTCCCTGCATGGTTCGCATTACCCGCCATTGGTTTATCCTTTGGACTCCTCTCCGGCTTCCTAGTCGAACGTCTGGCACCAGAAGCAGCGGGGAGCGGCATTCCTTTTGTTAAAGCTGCCCTTTCTCAATTCCCCATCGCCCTGAATTTACGAGTTGCCCTCGTGAAGTTAGCCAGCAGCATTATTGCTCTGGGTTCCGGACTCACCTTGGGGCGTCAAGGGCCAACCGTGCATATCGGTGCAGCCGTTGCTGCTCAATTCAGCCACTGGGTTCCTACTTCGCCCGACCATCGCCGCCAGATGATTGCCGCTGGTGCGGGTGCTGGGTTAGCGGCTGGTTTCAATGCACCGATTGCCGGTGTGCTGTTTATTGTCGAAGAACTCCTCCAAGATTTATCCGACCTCACCTTGGGCACAGCCATTCTCGCATCCTTTATCGGTGCGGTTGTGTCGCGGCTGCTGGGCGGTCGTAGCCTTGACCTCAACCTCGATATTAGCCAATCTCAGACTAGCTTTTTTGCCCAAGAGATTCCTTTTTACCTGTTGTTAGGAGCCTTGGCTGGGGTGCTGGGGGCAATGTTTGGGAAAGGAATTTTTACTTCCCTCGCCTTCTATCGCCGCCTCAAACTTTCTCTACCGCTGCGAATTGGGCTGGCTGGATTAATTTCTGGTATCGTGACCGCCCTTCTCCCCTCAACATTTCGAGACAACACCGGGCTGCGAGAGTCCCTGCTGGCAGGTGGAGTGAGCTGGGAAATGGCAGCGATCGCTTTTGTGGCTCAGTATATACTGACGCTCGTCGCCTGTGGTTCTGGTGCCCCTGGCGGGTTATTCGCGCCTTCCCTGATTCTGGGGTCTGGGCTTGGCTATCTGGTCGGGTTCGTGCAGGAGGTAACCTTGGCAGTGGGTTCACCGACCACCTACGCCCTGGCTGGCATGGGGGCATTTTTCAGTGCCGTCTCCAAAGCGCCCATCACCGCCATTGTCATCGTCTTTGAAATGACAATGGACTTCAATCTCGTTCTGCCACTGATGATTGGGTCTGTTGTTGCTTATTTAGTGTCAGAAAAGATAGTTAGGGGGTCACTCTACGATCGCCTACTGAAGTGGAATGGGATTGAACTAGAGAAAAAGCCAACTACCGATGGACTCTTATCGATGCTGAAGGCGGCAGACGTGATGCAGCGCCGAGTCGAAACCTTAACCAGCAATATGACCCTTGATGAAGCCGTGCAAGCCTTCTCTCGCTCCCATCATCGCGGCTTTCCGGTTGTGTATAAGGAGAAACTGGTTGGGATTATTACCCAAACTGACCTTGCTGGAATTGCCCAACGGGGATTACCAGGGAATGCCCCTTTGAGCAAAATCATGACGCCGAAGCCGATGGCGGTAAACCCTACCGACTCCTTGGGTGATGTTCTCTATTTACTCAATCGCTATCAACTCAGTCGGTTGCCAGTGACGGAAGGGCGCAAGCTGATTGGGATTATTACCCGTGCTGATATTATTCGGGCGCAAGCAGATAAGCTGAACGGTCAATCGGTGAATATTGGCCCGCGTCCGGAGCCTTCTTACTGTGTTTATCAAACTCGTTCTCCGGCAGTGGGAAGCGGACGAATGCTCGTTACCATCGCCAACCCGCAAACCGCACCCGCATTGTTGCAAATGGCAGCTGCAATTGCGCGCGATCGCAACTACGAAATCGAATGTCTTCAGGTTATCTCGGTTCCCCGCAACAGTGCCCCTGCTCAAACGCCCGTCAGCACTACCAAAAGTCGTCGGCTGCTCCGTCATGCCGAAAAACTGGGGCAAGATTGGCAAATTCCCGTCCACACTCAGATCCGCGTGTCTCATGATGTTGCTCCAGCGATTCTGGAAACCATTAACGAGCGTCACATTAATTTGCTGCTGATGGGCTGGAAAGGCACCAGCATCACGCCCGGTCGAGTTTTTGGCGATGTGGTAGACACGATCATCCGGCAGGCTCCCTGCGAGGTGGTGCTGGTGAAAATGGGCGAAGAGACTCCAGGTGTAGAAGAGCCGAGAAGCAGAGGCATCAGGGCGCATATCGCTGCCAATTCTCCCCGGCCGCCCCGCATCCTGGCACCCCGGCATCGCATCGGCACCCACTCACCCACCGTGTCCCTCTGCTTCAATCGCTGGCTGGTTCCGATTGCTGGTGGTCCCAACGCCCAGCAAGCTTTGCAACTCCTACCCGCTTTGATGTGTCTGAGTAAGACACCCGCAATTGAGCTAGCCCAAGTTTTCCATCCTTCCACCCTCTTGCCGGACACCGCCATGTTAGAAAAATCAGCCTTGTTCCTCAGCCGCCAACTGAGTGCAAGCGTGACGGCGATTCCCCTTCGTTCCAGTTCTGTCTCGGATGCCGTGATCGATCTAGCGCAAGCTGACGCCTGCGATGTGGTGATATTGGGTGCTAGTCGGGAAGGGCTATTGCAGCAGGTGATGAAGGGAAATATCCCCGAAGCGATCGCGCGTGGCGTGAAAAGCACCGTGATTTTGGTAAGAAGCGCCCAGTAAAAAATTAAACAGAAGAATTATTCATTTCTGGTTAATTTCTGATTTTGACTTGCCCCTCACGGATTTGCACCACAGGTCGATTCGCCATCCGCAATAAGCGTTCGTCGTGCGTTGTCACCATCACAGTCGCACCGAAGGCGTTGAGTTTCTGGAGAATTCTCAGCACCGATGCCGAGTTATCCGCATCGAGATTTCCAGTGGGTTCATCTGCCAGTAACAGCGGCGGCGTTCCGACAATGGCGCGAGCAAGACTGACGCGCTGTTGCTCTCCACCAGAGAGTTCTTCAGGAAAACAATCCGCTTTATGCTGCAACCCGACTAATTTCAGCGTTGGAGGAAGGCGGCGCTCAATTTCCTTGCGCGTGAAGCCTTGCGCCCACAGTACAAAAGCAATATTTTCCGTTACTGTCCGGCGGGGGATGAGTTTGTAGTCTTGAAAAACAACGCCGATGCGCCGCCGCAGCAAAGACAGGCGATGACCCCGCAACTGCGCCACGTTGCAGTTATCGACCATGACCTCGCCATCCGTGGGGCGTTCTTCCCCATACAACAGCTTTAAGAGTGTTGATTTACCAGAACCAGAAGGCCCGGTAACAAACAAGAAATCCCCTCGCTTAACTTCCAAATTCACATCCAATAACCCACGGCTGCCATTGGAATAAATTTTTGTCACTTCCCGCAATTTCACCATGACTGCTGAGGAGGCTGAGTAATTGGCGTCCCGTGCGTCACTCCGGCGATCTTTGCCAATGCTGGGATGAGCAGAAGCTGTGGTCATATAAAAGTTATCAGTGCGTAATGCTAAGGGCTAATAGCTAATCGCTCATCGTTCATGGCAACTTCAATGAACAATTAACAATTCAAAACTCATAACTTTTTACCACAGCTCGCAAGGCAAATTGCGGTAAAGCCATCATTCTTCGCCAGCGCCAGGGTTCTTGATACAAGCGATAAAGCCATTCCAGATGATTATCCCGCAACCAAGCGGGTGCCCTGGATTTAATTCCAGCCCAAATATCAAAGCTACCGCCGACACCAATCCAAATCGATTCGGGACACAGGTGTCGGTTTTGGGCAATCCATAATTCCTGACGGGGAACGCCTAAACCCACGAATATCAGACGGGGTTGGAGAGTTTGCAGGGTTGTCTTAAATTCTGGTTCTGCTTCGGGTAAGAGGTAGCCGTGTTGACTCCCAGCGATCGCAATTCCCGGCACTCGTTCCTCCCAAACCGCAGCTGCTGCTTGCGCAACTCCCGGTGCCCCACCATAGAAAAAAATCGGGCAAAGCTTCCCCATTTGCCCAGCTTCCTGTAAAAGTGACTCTGCCAACTCAATTCCCGGACAGCGTCTCAGGCGTCTACCCTTTAGCCGCAAATAAAGGACAACCCCAGCTCCATCCGGAATCACCAGTTCAGCCTGCTGGATGATCCCCGCAAGGCTGGGGTTGTCTTCTGCCTGAATCGCCATTTCCGCATTTAGCGTAACGACATGACCGCCTACCTTCTCATGTAGGCGCGAGATTAGCCACTTAGAATAGTCTTCTAACAGATGAACGGGCACTCCCAGGACGGGAAAATGTTCGGGTTTCTCCAATAGCATCGAATTTTGGTTAGGCTTTACACCAGCCATAGCAGCTCTGTCGTTTCAAGACTATGAACGCTAACTTATTCGCTGTATTGTAGAGTATTCCCGAACTTTGGTACAGAATCGGGAAACAGAATTTTTTTATATTTGCAGATCGTATTTTCTCTTCAGATAGCTCTCTTAAGAGAGCCATCTGCGTATAACTCCAGCGGCACCAGTTCAGTTTTTCCGTTTACATTAACCTTTGAGTAGACGATTCTCACAAAGGGAGCTTTATTTTGGTTGTAGCGATAAGACATATTAAACCTCCGCGTGAACCTTGATTTTCTGAATTTTTTAGTTTATTTTATTCCAATGTCTTCTCTTTAGACTTACTTTTTTGCTACACTAAGTCGCTTGAAAGCTCCAGAAAAGAATAGTAAGCTTTCTAATGATTATTTTGTAAAAACTTGGACTGTGTAGAACTATATTTGTATCGTCTAAAGCCATCTAAATTAAGGTTAAATCCACAGGAATTGCCTGTCATTAACCCTTGGACTTAAGTCTGTAGATACACATAAACTGAATTACTTTAAGTGAATACTTCTTGAGATAGAGATCGGTGAAAAGGGAAGTAATCTCTGTTCTCCCATGCTCATGTCAATAACTTCTGCCCAGTCGTCGCGTACCAAGCGTTGAGAAAGCCGCCGAATCATCGCAGCATCGGCGACGCCATCAATCTCTAGTAAATCCAAATGCTCAGGATGTAACCAACTCCAAAAAACGATTCCCAGGCTCTACTTTAACGATGCTAGCCAGTAAAAGAACCAAATTCCGATTAGGTTGGCAGCGAGATCAGACAAGGTGGAGGAACGAAGCGGTGAGAGGGCTTGCAGACTCTCATCAAATAAGGCAAAGATACTAATCAGAATTGGTGATAGTGGTAGGCTTATGGAACGAGACCAAATATTAATCACCCGGTTCCCTAAAGCTTTCTGACCTAAGTAACTGGCAAACCCTAATAAAATGAAATGTCCAATTGTGTCATAAAAAGGAATGGCAGAAATTTTGACTGGCACAATTCCTAAATAAGCAGAAACAAAAATTGTCAGTAAAATTACGAAATAAAGAATAAAACCTAGAACCCAACGCTGATTTGATTTCATACCCATTGCTCCCTGAGGCGCGTGTCACCCCTCAGCGTAAGTTTAGAAAATCTGTTTGCTTTCAATTAAAATAATTTCAATAAATTTAACTGGTTATATTTAATAACAAATTACACAACTATACTGCGATTTGTTTATGGAATTAAAGGAGATTCTTCTTCAAATACGTCCATTAAAACAGATTTTTTAGGGTGGTAGGCGGTCAAGTAGAGACGCGGTTAAGCGCGTCTCTAAAACCCATCCATTTTGGCTGACAAGCTAGTGCATTAAACAGCGTTAAGCGTGGCGGTTGACTTCTTGTTGGAGCCACGGATCGACCGGCTGTCCATCTTTACGGCGCAACTCAATATCAATAGCGATCGCTTCTTTGGCTCCCGGCGGCGCGGGTTGCTGATGGAAGAGAATATCATATTCGGCTGGATCGTGATTGCGCTCTCGCAGCCAATCCTGCACCTTCACTGGGGCGAAGATAGATTGCCCGTCTTGGAACATCCGGGTAATCTGCATCTGTAACGTGTAAGGATTTAAGCGACCCATAAAGTTTTGCCTTTCTAAACAGCGATATCTATAAACTTCTAGCTCACACTAGCAGTTTTTCTGTTTTTCTGCCGATGAGTAGATAAGTCATCATTTCTCCCTTTCCTTTCACCTGAATTGCACCCCGCTCTTTCCATTGATATTTGTCCTGTAAAAGCTGGTAAGTGGCGGCGGTAACTTGAATAGAACCTGTGACTCCGTGGGATTCCATGCGACTGGCGGTATTAACTGTATCTCCCCATAAATCATAGATAAACTTTTTCAAACCAATGACTCCAGCAACAACCGGACCAGTATTAATGCCAATCCGGATATTGAACTCTTCGCCATTCACTGCATTGAAGCGTTCAATTGCCTTTTGCATATCTAGTGCCATTTCGGCAATGGCTTCTGCATGATCTGTGCGAAGGATAGGTAAACCACCAACTACCATATAGGCATCCCCAATTGTCTTAATTTTTTCTAACCCATGTTGTTCTGCGAGTTGGTCAAAAGCTGAGAATATTTGATTGAGCAAGTTGACCAGTTCTACAGGGGATGTATGAGCAGCCATCTGGGTAAAACCAACGATATCTGCAAATAGAACTGTGACTTCGGCAAAGTTATCAGCAATGATAGTATGTTGTTCTTTTTGTAAACGGTCAGCGATCGCCTGGGGCAAAATGTTGTGTAGCAGTCTCTCCGCCTTCTTTTGCTCTGCTTTTAGTTCTTGTAAAGATGACTCTAAAGCTTCTAACATCCAGTTAATGGTACGAGCCAAGATCGACAATTCATCTCTGCCAGCAATTAAGACGCGCATTGACAGATCGCCTTTAGTACCAATGCTCCGAACCTCCGTACTGAGATAAGCTAGCCGAGACAGAAGCAATTTTTCTAACAGAAATAAAGTTGCCCCGGTAAACGCGATCCCCACGACCAAAGTAGATATACCCAGCGACACTACCAGATAAGTCAGAAGAAGTTGGCTTTGTTGATAAAATTCTTTGGGCATATCAACTCGCACCAGCATTACGGGTTTGCCGTCAATGTCCCGCAGTAGGGTATATCCCACCATCCCGCTATTGCTGAGCGATCGCACCAAAATCGAAGAAGAACTATCGGACATTTTTGACAAAGCCGGAAGCACCGATTTGAAGTCGTCAGGTAGTTGCGGATCGTTTGCCAAGTACGCAGTGATAGGTAAATGGGTCAACTCGCTCAAAGCCTTGATTTTTTCAGCATTCAGGTAACGTCCTAAGATCAGCGTTCCCCGACTAGGCCCTTTACCCTCGCTAGTGAGAATTGGTCTGGCTGCGATCGCCATTGGCCCTTGGGGCAACAGAACGATGCCAACATAGTGGTCAAGTCGTTCAGAGTTCTTTAGCAGGCTTGTGTTAGCTGCTAAGTATGCCTGGATTCCCTTCGGAGTGGGGATTGCTTTGCGCTGCTTCAGGTTGAAGCTTTGACTAAAAACCAGCTGACCAGAGGAATTGATAAATAGGATTAAGTCGGATCTGAGCGATCGCAAGGAAATATCATTCAGATTGCGATCGATATAGCGGCGGTTGCCATCCTTGATGAAGTTATAGGTGTCATCCCACATCGCCCATTGGTCGTTTAGAACGCTGAACTCACTCAGGTAGTTAGAGAAGGCGTCCTGAACTCGTTGAACGTTCCGGTAAGCCTCCCGTTCGTACAATTTGGCGAAGCCCTTCAGCAGGATGGTTGACGAGGTGACATACAAAACCCCTATCAAACTTACGACGGTAACGCCAATCGTCAGCAGTGTTTTCTCGCGTAGTTTCATGCCCCTGAATGAGCGGTCAGCGATGCAGGTACTGACACGCTACACCTAAAGTACCCAAAATCTGAGCAAGTATTTAAGTATTAAAGATTAAGAGTGCGTTTAAGACTCGCCCAAGGCTGATTGCAACTGGGTGCGTGCTGTTTAGAGGGCTTTGTTTAGCTTGCTGCGATCGCGATTGCCATCTAGTAATAGATTGGGTCGTCCGCCGCCGAAGGCTACATATATGCAAAGTTAAGATTTCAAAATCTCCTGAAAGCACGAATAGATTTTGAAGTCTAACCGATATTTCTCAATCATCTAACTCCGCCAAGAATTCTGATACTAAACTGAATCTTACAATTCCCTGCTTGTATTCATCCCGTACTTCTGCAATTTCTTCTACTAATTCATGGCGACGTTAAATTAGGCGTTCATGAAGAATATTTAGAAGCATTTCTTGGTCTTCTAAAGATAAAGCTTTAACTACTGCAATTGATTGTTGAAATGCAGATGGTTGTGTTGTTTCAGTCATAAATTAGAGACTATTCGGAATAGTTTCAAAAATAAAATACTAGGAAGCGATCGCATCCCTTTCAATTAAAGACGCGATCGCTTCCTTCTATTCGCCCAAACCCGACTTTAACTGAGTTCTAGCGCTTTCTAAGGCTTCTTTCAGCTTGCTGGGATCGCGTCCGCCAGCTTGCGCCAGGTTGGGGCGTCCGCCGCCGCCGCCGCCGCAGATTTTAGCGATCGCGCCAATGAATTTCCCAGCTTGCAACCCTTTTTTGTTGACTTCCGGGCTAAAATGTGCAACCAAACTTACTTTATCTGCTTCGGGAATTGATGCCAAGAATACGGCACCATTCCCCAATTTTTGCAGTAATCTTTCAGCCGCATTTTTTAGGGATTCGGCGTCAACATCGCCCAATTCGGCAACTAAAATTTTGAAATCGCCCACTGTTTCAGCAGTGCTGAGTAATTGGTCAGATTTCGCGAAGGCGAGTTCTGCCTTTAATGCTTCTAGCTGCTTTTGAGATGCCTTTAATTCGTTCTGGATGTTAGTAATTCTGTCGGGGAGTTCTTCGGGTTTGACTTTAAAGCGATCGCTCAAATCCTTAACCACTTTCTCCCGGACATTCAAGTATTCCAGAACCGCTGGCCCTGCCACTGCTTCGATCCGCCGCACCCCAGAGGCGACACCCGCCTCGGAGACTATCTTAAATAGCCCAATTTCAGCAGTATTGTGAACGTGAGTTCCGCCGCACAATTCCATCGAAACGCCAGGGACATCCAGTACCCGCACTTCATCGCCGTATTTTTCGCCAAACATCGCGATCGCGCCTTTCGCTTTGGCTTCCGCGATTGGCAGGATTTCGGTTTCGGCGGGATGCGCTTCCGCGATCCAAGTATTGATTTGCTCTTCGATTTGTTGTACTTGTTCGGATGTCACGGGACGAGGACAGTTGAAATCAAATCGCAGCCGATCGAAGGCGACCAAAGAACCCGCCTGAGTAATCGATTCATCGACAAATTTCCTCAATGCCGCTTGCAGCAGGTGCGTTGCGGTATGATGCGCTTGCACGCGACGGCGACAAGACAAGTCAATTTGGGCAGTTACAGCATCTTCTACCCGCAGCGTACCGCGTTCAATGCGACCGAAATGGACGAAGAAATCGGATTCTTTCTTAACGTCTTCAACTCGTACCAAAACGGAATCGCCGGAGATATAACCGCGATCGCCAATTTGTCCGCCCGATTCTGCGTAGAATGGCGTCTTATTCAGGACAATCTGCACTTGTGTTCCCGCTTCCGCCGCTTCGACAGATTTGCCTTCTACAAGAATCACTTCTACTTGCGATTGGCTGGAAGGTTGGGTATAACCCAGAAACTCGGTGCTATGAATGTGTTCGGCTAGCTTATCTAGGGAACCTTGGACGGTGAGATCGATGGTTTCGTGGGCGGATTGCGATCGCGTTTGCTGTTCCTCCATTGCCGCATTGAAGCCTGACTCGTCTACCGTTAGTCCTTCTTCCTCTGCAACTTCCTGAGTGAGTTCTACAGGGAAGCCGTAGGTGTCATAGAGAGTAAAGGCGTCTCGCCCGTCAATCTGAGTTTTACCTTCCTGCTTCACCCGCTGAATCATTTCTGACAACAGTTTCTCGCCTCGTTCCAGTGTCTTGAGGAAGCGAGATTCTTCTCGTTGCAGTTCCGCTTTGATTTGTGCTTCTCGCACACGGACAATCGGATAAGCGGACTCGGAAAGCGCGATTGCAGTTTCCGCTACTTGCGGCGTAAATTCCCCTTGAATGCCAATCAGTCGTCCGTGACGCACCACGCGCCGAATCAAGCGCCGCAGCACATACCCCCGCCCAATATTCGATGCGCGAATTTCATCGGCAATCATGTGGACGACGGAACGGACGTGATCCCCAATTACCTTCAGGGAAACTTTCGTCTTTTCGTCGCTGCTGGCGTAATCAATTCCGGCGATTTCAGATGCAGTTTTGACGATCGGGAAAATCAGGTCAGTTTCGTAATTGTTGGGAACCTGCTGGAGGATTTGCGCCATCCGTTCTAGTCCCATCCCCGTGTCGATGTTCTTATTTTGCAGCGGCGTTAGGTTGCCTTCTGCATCCCGGTTATATTGCATGAACACCAGGTTGTAGAACTCGATGAACCGGGTATCATCTTCTAAATCAATCTTGTCATCACCGCGTTCTGGGTGGAAATCATAGTAAATTTCCGAACAAGGACCGCAAGGACCAGTGGGACCAGATACCCAGAAGTTATCCGCTTCTCCCATGCGTTGGATTCTGGCTTCGGGAACGCCAATTTTATCTCGCCAAATCGTATAAGCTTCCTCATCTTCCCGGAAGACACTGACGACAAGGCGTTCTGGGGGTAAACCAAAAACTTGTGTTGACAGTTCCCAACCCCACGCGATCGCTTGTTCTTTGAAATAATCCCCAAAACTGAAATTACCCAGCATCTCAAAAAAGGTGTGGTGTCGGGCAGTCCGTCCTACATTCTCAATATCATTGGTGCGGATGCACTTTTGCGAAGTGGTGGCGCGGGGAAATTCAGGCGATCGCTGTCCTAAAAATATCGGCTTAAAAGGCAGCATCCCGGCGATCGTTAGCAGTACGGTGGGATCTTCTGGCACTAAGGAAGCACTCGGCAAAATTTGATGTCCTCGCTGGGCATAGAAGTCGAGGAATTTTTGCCGAATTTCGCTACCGCTAAGGAACTGGGAGGAAGAAGACATGGGAATTTACAAGGGCTTGGTATCGGTCAACTTTATCTATTTTTACATTTGTTTATGCCTTGTTGTAGCCCTTCTCGTTCAGGCAGTGCAAGGCAGGGGAATTGTTTCTCTTTACTAACGCTTATTTGCCATATTTAAAGACTTGTCAAGTTTAGTTAAATAGGGGATTTTGCCCGAAAATGGGATGCTAATTTAATAGTGGACACCAGGAAGTTAGAAAAACAAGGAGGCAGATGAAAAACGGAATGGGAAACATAGACGCGGTGTCCCCGGTCTGTTACCCAAGTGCAGCAAGAACCAACCAAGCATAGACTGTAGTGGTAAAAAGCACTGGAGGGGCAAAAAGCCAAGCTGGTGCAAAGCCAAACCAAAGTCTGGGAAGACTGGACTATGCTGGAACACTAAAGGTAAAGGTGAAGCTGCCAAACTTGTCCACCCTAGTTGTTGAAGTTCATTTTTTGAGAAAACCAATCCTTTCGATCTAACGGGCTTAGTCGCACTCGACTAAGCCCAAAAATGTTTTTAGGGGAATTTTTATCGAGGATGCGAATTGACAAGTCAGCGCTAGACTAACGCGATCGCGCCAGAATGCCGAATCTGCATTATCGCTCAGCAGGCTGATTTATCCGACACTGTGTCAACGGTAAAATAAAGCCTTCTCGAATCGCACACTTGCAAACTTAATTGACTTGAATTGAATTTATGGCACTTCAACTAAAAGTTCCCACTATTGCCTGTAATGGCTGTGCAGAAACGATTACCGACACGATCCATACGATGGAACCCGACGCCAAGGTGGACGTAGATGTAAAAGCCAAGACGGTGACAGTGGAAGCTCAAGCTTCGGAAGAAACAATCAAACAAGCAATCGTGGCGGCAGGTCATACGATTGAAGGTTATCAATAACCATACTCTGCATTACTAGGGTTAATTTTGAGCCAGTTAGGTAATAATCTAACTGGCTTTTGTCTGGTTACTGACTTCGTAGTGAATCAAGAAATCACAGATGAATCGGCTGCAAAAAGGCGCGATCGCGTAGCGTCTCCAAAGGAGAATCGCTCTGTTCTTGACAAATGGGGATGCGATCGCTCGCTTTACGCTTCCTTTCTCAAGAGTGGTAACATATACCGATTATCTGCCAGCATAAAGAAGAATCTGCTCGCAGGTTGTTCAAGCATTTGGGTAGTGTGGCAGTTTTATGAAGATTTTGTAAAATTCTCTACCGCCAACGGAATACCCATCTCTAATACTTGTAGCAAACTGAGAATGTAACAGAGTGTGTCGGTGCCAACGATCGGGTTAGAGTTTGGTAGTGCTACCCGGTTCAATGGCATAGCAGCCAGAAGCCTCGTATAGCGGCATCCGCTAGAGCGATCGCTTCTTCGCCCCACAATCTACACGCTCATCCAGTCTAGGGTCATCTATCCATTCGTCTCCTTCGTTGCTCCATAAAAACTCTAGTGGTAGAAATTCTCACGTTTCGTCAACAGGGAAAGAGCCTTGATTCTTCCGGAATACCTACGCTAATGGATGCTTTTGTTCTAGTTGTTGGAACTGATGCATTTCTGGCAACATTTTTGACGCGAATCGCTGCTTTAGTAGGTGGCGCAGTTGAAGCTGCCTCCCAGCTAGATGAAGTCATCCCGCTGCTGGAAAAGAAACTGCCCTATATCTTAATTTTGCAGGCAAGTCTGGAGGGCAGTTTGGAATTCTGTTATCAGCTCAAACAACACAACCAATTAGCGGGGATTTACTGCATCTTGATAGAAGACCGACCGGAACTTGCCCGCGAACAAACACTTTCCGATCGACACCGGAAGTGGGCACTCATGGCAGAAGCTTTGGAAAAAGGAGCAGATGCTTACTTGCAAATTGCCCCAGTCAGAAGAAGGAGTGCTGCCCTTGCACAAGAGGAGATCGGGTTGCAGGACCGCTTACTGGCAGCGCAAATTCAGATGGGATTACGCAAGGTGCAAAACTATCGTCAATTGATGCGAACCAATGATTTATTGTCAACAATGGCGCTATCTGACCCGCTGACGGAACTGAATAATCGTCGCGCCTTGGAATGGGAATTGCCCCGACAGATTCAAAATGCTCGGAGTCGCTCAATTCCGCTGAGTTTAGTAATGTTGGATGTAGACTATTTCAAGTCTATTAATGACACCTACGGGCATCTGATCGGCGATCGCGTCCTGCAACTACTCTCCGCTCGTCTGCAACACAACCTGCGATTTCAAGACACTCTCTTCCGCTACGGAGGTGAGGAATTTGTTGTAATTCTCAGCCACACAGATGTTCAAGAGGCTCCAGTGGTAGCCCACCGTCTGTGTCGCCTGATCTGCGAACAACCCTTCAGAATTAATCCCACTCTGTCACTCACAATTACGATCAGTTTGGGGACAGGCACCCTGAATGCGACGGACGATATTAAAGGAGTAAACTTGCTACAACGTGCTGACCAAAACCTTCTGCAAGCCAAATCTGATGGTCGCAATCGAGTTGTTAGTGAATAATTGCGAATTGCGGAAAAGGTAGAAATTCTCCCCCTCAATTTTTACCTGTTAAAAACAACGAGAAGTGTATTGGAAATTACTACTTATTTGGGCTGAAAAGAGTATACTTAAATAATAGAAATTCGCATAAAACTTTTATTAAAGCTTATTTCTTCCTTATCAAAGTTAGTATATCAAAAAAAGTAGGTGAAGTCTAGGATACAGAGCCAAAAACTTCCCATTAATTCTATAAATTGGTAATTGATTAATGACTACTAATTAGGAACGACTAACTTCTAACAGTATGTTGCTGAAGCACCTGATAGCACTCCTCAACTGAAGCACGTTCTTCCATCGTCGCTACCAGGGCTTCGTAGGCGGGATAGTTTTCCTCAATCAGGGTACGTGCTTGCAGCGCACTGGCACGCTCTTTCTGTTGAGCGCCGCTTTCCTGCCGTCCTAACTGTGTCAGCGCCTCTCTAATTTTTTGCCGGTCTTCTGCGCCTCCCTCGGCGCTACCGTATGCCAAAATCTCGGCGGCGATGCCTGCCATCCAGACGGTGCAGAATCGATCCAGGATGACTTGCATCTCCCAAGGGCTTGTCATTTCTTGCTGCAATTTTTGGGTATCAAATATTACTCCACCTTGCCCAGGATTTCCTTGTCTAACGGTTTCCCAGGCGCTAAGCGTGTAGCCGGTGATGGGAATTTCAAGTAAGTAGGCGACGAGGAAATGACCGGCTTCATGCCGCAATACGCGATCGCGGTATTTGGAGTCAGCACCTGCAAACAACTCCAAAAGGATTGTGCTCCCTTTGCCTTGGAAGCTGAAGGTATCTAGGGTTGCCAGTCCCAGAATGCTAATCGTTGCGATCGCGGGGATTGTCGGTGATATGTTCAACATTGGCCCCAACAAGCTAGAAAGCGTCATTGCAAAGACGCCAATGGCAATTAGATTTAGGGCAGTTTGTTGCATGATATTGAAGTCTAAGGTAGATGAATTAAAAATTAAAACTGGTGCTTTAAATTTTGCATTTTTAATTTTTAATTACTGGCTAGGGTGAAGTATTGGGGTTGGGATTGGTCGGCGACACAACAGAGCGATCGCCCGATGGCTGCGCCCCACCTCCGAATCGTTTGGCTTTATAAAATGTTTCCAGACTATCGCGATCGCCCACATAGCGCCAGTGCCACGGTTCATAACTAACGCCTTGGGGATTGTTGCGGGGAAACGATATCTCAAAGCTATAGTAAGGGGCGTTCTTCTGAAGCCACTTAAAAGCCGCAGTCTTCTCAAAGTTAGGACTGAGATTCGTTGCGGGGACTCTTCCATCACCCACGTCTATCGCGTACCCAGTATGATGTTCGCTGTGACCAGGAGGCGCACTCACTTTTGCCCGTTCGGCGGCTGACTGTCCGCGCTGCGCCTTGGTGTCAAAATATAAATGCTGCTGCTCGGTAATCGAGCGAAATCCTGAAATTGGCACAATGATAACGCCGGAAGCTCGCGCCGCTGCTACCATCGCTATATATTGTCTGGCGGCAGTTTTACGCATTTTCAAGCGACCATCCGCTGTAATCGCCTCTAGTTCGGACTGTGGTGCTTCTTGGTAGGGAAAGTGTCCAAAGAGAGTATTAACTTCTGGTGTAGCGGAAGGCGTTTGAATGCCTGGAATCTGATTTTGGACAGGCGTTGATGCATCCGATTCGGATACAGGACGGGGGACTAAGATACCGATAATCAGCGCGATCGCTCCCAATCCCAACGAACCCGCTAACAGGAGAATCGGATGCCACTTTCGGTGGTGTCGGCTGAGGTGCGGCGTATCCCGCAACGCCTCCGGAATATCGTCTATCGGCAGTGCCGACTTGGGTGGTTTTTCAGGCATACCCGCGTTTTCCAAAAGAGCCACTCCTGTTGTTTTTGTGGTTAGTTATCAATTCTTAGATATCCAACAACGGCACTGAGACTCAACACCTAACTTTACAAGTATTTTAGACTGAGCGAATCTCAACAGCCGCCGTGTATTCCCAGATGCCTCGTCATCAACCCTGATGCTTAACATGAATAGAGGCTGACATATCGTACAGGTGTCAGTCTAAACCTTCTGCTGACAACCCATGAGACGATGCCTAATATAGGAATTCAACTGCTGGAACTCTATTTCCGGCTAGGTGGTGGCATTTTGCTGGGATGGGTTTTGGGTCGCCAACTGCCCAAAGTAGTTCCCACCTATTTAGGGAAGTTTCTCTTTTGGATTGGAGTCCCGCTTGGCATTGTGGCGTTTCTGCGTCACGCTGACTTATCTGGGCCAATTTGGATTGCACCCGTCGCCGCTTGGGTGGCGATTTTCGTGGGAGCCGGATTAGCCTGGTTTTGGATGGGAAGACAAGCCTCGCAATTCCCTAAAAAAGCTTGGAGTAAATCCACTCAAGGAAGTTTTCTATTAGCCTCAATGGTCGGGAACACCGGCTACTTAGGTTATCCCGTTACCCTCGCTCTCGTCGGGCAGCAGTACTTTGGGTGGGCGCTATTTTATGACCTGATGGGCACCACGCTGGGAGCCTACGGCTTGGGCGTTGTCTTGGCGGCTCGTTTTGGGGTTGGGGCAGAGAAGGGCGTCTTCCCGTCCCTACAGGCAGTGCTGATTAATCCTGCGCTGTGGAGTTTTGGCTTTGGACTGGGTTTTCGCAACTTCCCACTGCCCGAACCCGCCGAACAATTGCTGCAAATTATTGCTTGGAGTGGAGTGGCGCTGGCTTTGGTGCTAATCGGTATGCGCCTCAGCCAGCTTTCCTCCTGGGGTAGCCTCCCTTCGGCATCTGTGAGCTTGGGGATTAAAATGCTGCTCGTTCCGCTGGTACTGGGCGTTGGGGTTGGGCTGCTGGGTGTGAGTGGCCCTCCCCATCTGGTCATTGTTTTACAGATGGCAATGCCTCCAGCGTTTGCCACCCTCATCTTGGCAGAAACCTACAATCTCGACCGAGATTTAACCGTGACGGCACTGGTTGTCGGGACGATAGGACTCCTATTGACTCTGCCGGTTTGGTTGGTGTTATTTGGTGGCTGAAACAGCAGCATAGCGTTGGGCCAACTCTGACGGATCGACCTGTTCGTATTTTTCAAAGGGTTGATGAATCCAGGGGTTTTCCGGGAGATAGTCCACATAATAGTCAGGCGCGATGACAGAGCAAGCTTTGTACCAGATGACGGCGGATCGAATCTGCTCGACATCAGCCGCATAATGATGTTTCAGCCAAGGAATGGCTTCCCGGAGGGTGATGCCAGAATCCACTAAGTCATCCACCAGGAGAATGCGGCTACCCAGATGAGGGGAAGTCATCGTGAGGTCGCGGGCAAAGGCGAGAGAACCTCGAAAGCGATCGCCTGTGCCGCCGTAAGAAGTGGCAGCTAAAATTGCCAACGGTTTGTGGTAAATTCGCGATAAAATATCACCCACCCGTAGACCGCCCCTGGCAAGGCAGACAATCTGGTTAAACTCCCAGCCGGATTGATATATGATTGCCGCCAACTGTTCGATTTTTTGGTGGTACTCTGACCATGACACGTAAAGCTCTGGCATAACAGGCACAATTGAACAGGTTTAGAGAACAGTACAAATGCTATAGAACAAATGCTATAAAATTCCCGCTCTTGGGAGACAGATGCAATACTTTTTTGAAATTTTCAATCCCCCTGCCATCAGCCAACTGCCATGAGTGATTCCTCTTCTGAGCATTCCCCCGCGACACCCGACAGCGAAAAGCTAAAGTTAAGTACGAAACTGGCTTATGGTGCCGGTGATGTAGGTGCTGCAATCACCGCAAATATTGGGGTGTTTTATACCGCCTATTTTCTGACCGATGTTGCTGGAATCGCCGCTGGACTAGCGACTTGGATTCTCCTGATTGGCAAGGTTTGGGATGCGGTGAACGATCCGGTTGTCGGGGTGCTTAGCGACAGAACAAACTCGCCACGCTGGGGGCGTCGGCTTCCCTGGATGTTATATGGGGCGATTCCGTTTGGAATCACGTTCTTTTTGCAGTGGCTAGTTCCTCGATTTAGCGCCAATGACTCTGCAAATCAATGGGGATTGTTCTGGTATTACATTGTCATTTCGATTTTGTTTAATTCGTTTTACACCGCTGTTAATTTACCCTACACTGCCCTAACTCCAGAACTGACTCAGGACTACAACGAACGCACTAATCTCAACAGCTATCGGTTTGCTTTCTCGATTGGGGGAAGTATCGTATCTGTGATTGTGTTCGGAATCATCGCCGCTTTGATTCCTAGTGACCGCATCCAGCAATATTTGGTGATGGGCGTGGTTTGTGCAATCTTGTCGGTCTTACCGATTTATTGGTGTATTTGGGGGACACGCGATCGCATTTTGGCAAGGGCGGCACAAAATCCCACCTTTGAGCAACCTGTCTCCCTCCCAATTTTGGAACAAGTACGGATTGTTTTGAGCAATCGCCCCTTTTTATATGTTGTTGGAATTTATCTGTGTTCCTGGTTAGCTGTCCAGGTCACAGCAGCTATCATTCCTTATTTTGTTCTCAGTTGGATGCGCTTAAGCGATGCAGTCGTTGCCCAAGTCATTCTAGCGGTGCAGGGAACAGCATTGTTGATGCTCTTTATCTGGAGTAAGCTTAGCCAGCGATACGGTAAAAAAGCCGTCTATTTTATGGGGATGAGCGTGTGGATTATAGCCCAGGCGGGATTGTTTTTCTTACAGCCCGGTCAAATTGCTTTCATGTACGTGTTAGGATTGATGGCAGGTTTTGGCGTTTCTACAGCTTATTTGATCCCGTGGTCGATGCTGCCAGATGTGATTGAATTAGATGAACTAAAAACCGGACAGCGGCGGGAAGGGATTTTTTACAGCTTCATGGTGTTCTTGCAAAAAGTCAGTTTAGCTGTTGCCGTGGCGTTAGTCTTGAAAAGCCTGGAGTGGAATCAATACATTCGGTCTACCCCAGAGAACTTAGCCCCGATTCAACCGGATTCTGCACTTTTAGCGATTCGCATCGCCATCGGACCTCTACCAACAATTGCCCTAATTTGTGGATTAATTCTGGCATACTTTTATCCTCTGACTCGTGAGGTTCATGCCGATATCTTACTGAAACTGAAAGAACGGAAATTAAAGGCTCAATAGCTCTTATCAATGAACTTTTCGGTTTGAATGGGTGGGTTAGAAATTCACCCATTCAAAAAAGTTTTTTTCTGAATATTATGGACTTTATTGATTTTTTTTGGTCAACTGAAATTGATAAGTAAGAACTGAATAGTAGTATCTTTTTAAGATATATTTTCATTATTTAATAATACCTTTTCAAGGCATAGCTAGTAGTTGTTTGCAATACATTTTTCAAAAAAATTGTTTTTTAAAGTTTTGAATCATTGCATAGAATACCAGCATTATTCATTTAGCTAATCGCTAATTTAAGCATAAGAATCGCTACAACACGTCCAAAATCAAGCCAATCAACCTTTTAAGAAAAAAACAAATGGGGAAAAGGTAAAATTTTATTTACCCTTTCCCCAAAGGATTTCTTACCGGCACGAACTTATTTAAGCAGTTGTAAAGTAGAAATTAACCCATCCGGGTATTTCTCAAGCGCCTTTTGTTTGGCAACCTTGTGGTCTACATCCAGAAAATACTCACCGCTATCTGCCTCAATCGCGATAAACCAGTCAGGATAATCCTTCATCAATTGGGGGCTAACTTGTTCAAAAATTGCGCGACAACGCTTAATAAAAGTGGGAATACCAGCGGGTGCTTTTCCAGTCATTGGTTGCCCGGTTCCGAAGAAAACGCGGGATTCCTTCTTAACCAAAGACTCAATTACATCGGCATCGGTTGGCAATGCTGCTGTGAGAACTTCGCTGCCTGATTGGGTGACTAGAACATCATCTTCTATGCGAATCCCGCGTACATCCTGAAACTGAGAGAGGCGATCCCAATTCACCACATCCTGATATTTTGCCCGGAAATTGGGGTCATTTAAAACTGCCGGAACTTGATAAAATCCTGGTTCAATGGTGACTAACATTCCAGCGCGTAAGGGGCGATCGAGCCGCAGGTAAGCTAAACCAAAGCGATCGCTTCGAGTTCTCCCCTCTTCATACCCCGCCAAATCCCCCAAATCTTCCATATCGTGGACATCCAAACCCACTAAATGACCGATTCCGTGAGGGAAAAACAAGGCATGAGCATCCATTTCTACCAAATCTTCCGCACTGCCTCGCAGAATGCCTAAATCCACCAACCCTTGGGCGATCGCAGTCGCTGCCAGTAGATGAATCTCCCGATACTCCACATCCGGGCGGATTTTGGCAATACAAGCATCGTGAGCCGCCAAAACCAAATTATAGATGTCTCTTTGGGTAGAAGAAAACTTCCCCGATACAGGCCAAGTGCGCGTGACATCTGCTGCCCAGCCCATCGATGTTTCAGCGCCCACATCTGCCAGCAGCAAGTCTCCCGATTGCAGGGGGTGCCAATACTGCTGATTGTGGAGCACCTCCCCGTGAACCGTAACGATACTGGGGTAAGCGCAGCTCATATTCTGTGAGATGATGACACTCTCCATTGCCGCACGCACACCTGCCTCCAACTTGGCGCTGGATGTGGCAGCCATTCCCGCTAAGTGAGCTTCCACGGTGACAGATGCAGCTTGTCGTAATTCTGCCAAAGCACCTGCATCGTGGCTGAGTCGCAAAAATATAATGGCTCGTGCTAACTCCCCATCAATTCCCTGAGATGCATTTGCGGATGCGATCGCGCGATGCATTATCTGAGCTTGTTGCTGCCTAGTTGCGGCATCCTGCACCGAGATAGTCGCAGCATCCGCTGAGCGTGACTCCAATTCTGCCATCGAAAATGCCGCATCCGCTCCAAGCGCCTGGGCAATTTCCTCACGTTTCGGCATTTCTCCATGCCAGAGGGCACTGGCAGGAGACGCATCATCCATAAACAGTTCTAGTTTCCCAGCTTCGAGGCGGATCGCCGTATTTTCCAGAGGTACCCCCGCAAAATAGAGGAAATGACTGCTGGCGCGAAATGGGAAAGTATTGGCTGGATAATTTCGGGAACTACTACGCCCAGACCAGAGAATAACTGGAAAATCAATTAACTCGGCAAGTCGTTGCCGCCGGTGAAGCAGAGTAGCGGCAAACGTGCGATTTCTCTGAAGTTGCATCATAGCGAGTAGCGGCAGTTTATGGCTTTTCCCTTTTGTATTTAAGTTTAACCTGAGCTAAAAAGCCATTACCCATTGGCTATAAACCGCCTCAAGACAATCGAGGACGTATCCCGTAATGCCGATAACGCCAATAATCATGCAGGATTTTGCCGTGATCGAAGCATAAATCCGTGGGAATTCGCCAAGATTCAAAAATTCCAACCGCCTTGGCATCATCAGCAGCTTGAGGTTCGCCCGTTGCCGTTGCGATAAACACAACGCTCATCGTGTGACTTCGCGGATCGCGGCTGGGATCGGAATATACCTGGAATTGTTCAATTAACTCCACCTGTAAGCTAATTTCTTCCTGCGCTTCACGCCGCGCCGCCGCTTCTGCTTTCTCCCCGTAATCAATAAACCCACCCGGAATTGCCCAACCATAAGGTGGATTTTGGCGTTCAATTAATACAATCGGTCGATGCGGTCGATCGATCAGTTCAATAATGATATCGACAGTCGGAGCAGGGTTTCGGTAAGTCATTCTGAATATATTGCCCCCAATGAGCGGGATCGAGGGAAAAAAGGCTGAATTTATTCTGCCGCGATCGCTGTCATTTATGACGGCTGAATTACCGAATGCAACCCGCCCTAGGAGTGAGTGTCAAACTTCTGCGTACCGTGATAATGTCAAATCGTTTGCATCCTCTCCATCAGGTTATTTATGCCGTTTCCTAGATCTAGTGGCATTTTGCTACACCCCACTTGTTTTCCTAGCCGGTTTGGCATCGGCGATCTCGGGTTAGAAGCTTATCGCTTTATTGATTTTTTGGTGGAGAGTTCCCAGCAATTTTGGCAGGTTTTGCCATTAGGACCAACCGGCTATGGCAATTCTCCCTATATGTGCTATTCAGCATTGGCGGGAAATCCCTTACTGATTAGTCCTGAGAAGCTGCGCGACGAGGGGTTACTTACCGAGGATGATTTTTCTGGATTGCCAGAATTTTCCCTAGACAGGGTGGATTTTGAGCGGGCGATCCAGACCAAAATGCCTTTGCTCGCTAAAGCCTGCGAAAACTTTAAAAACCAGGCATCAACCTTACAGCAAAAGGAATTTGCAAGTTTTTGCAAGGCGGCTCATTGGCTTGATGACTATGCCTTATTTATGGCGATCCGGGAAGCTCAGGGACACGCTAGTTGGTATAACTGGGAACCGGAAATCGCTAAACGCCAACCGGAAGCCTTAGAACAGTGGCGGCAGCGGCTGAATGATGAGATTTATTACCACAAATACTTGCAGTTTGAGTTTTTCCGGCAATGGACTCAACTGAAAAGCTATGCCAACTTGGGCAGTATTGAGATTATTGGCGATATTCCAATTTATGTGGCTCACGATAGTGCCGATGTCTGGTCGCATCCAGATATCTTTTGCTTGGACGAACAGACGGGGGAACCGGCGCTGATGGCTGGAGTTCCACCGGACTACTTCAGCGCCACAGGCCAGTTGTGGGGCAATCCAGTCTATAACTGGGAAAAGTTGCAGCAGCAAAACTTTAAGTGGTGGATACAGCGCTTTGAATCTTTGTTAGATTACATTGACATTATTCGGATTGACCACTTCCGAGGTTTCCAAGCCTACTGGGCAGTTAAGCAGGGCGAAACGACTGCTATGAATGGGGAGTGGATTGAGGCTCCTGGAGAAGCTTTCTTTAAGCTACTGAACGACAAATTAGGCAAGCTTCCTATCCTGGCAGAGGATTTGGGCGTGATTACCCCAGAGGTAGAGGCGCTGCGAGATAAGTTTGAATTTCCGGGGATGAAGATTTTACAGTTTGCCTTTGGTTCGGATTCTGGCAACGGCTTTTTGCCTTTTAACTATCCGCGCAACTGTGTGGTTTACACCGGCACCCATGATAATGACACCACGGTAGGCTGGTTCTATCAACTTTCAGACTATGAAAGGGAGAATCTCCTGCGTTATGTGGGTTGCATCAGTTCCGACGGCATCCACTGGGATGCGATCCGGCTGGCGATGGCTTCGGTGGCAAATCAGGCCATTATTCCTTTTCAGGATCTTTTGGGATTGGGGGGCGATGCCCGAATGAATTTTCCCGGCAAAGCAGAGGGAAATTGGGAGTGGCGGTATCGACCTGAAGCCGTGAACCAAGAGATCGGCTATCGTCTCAAAACTCTAACTGAAACTTTCGGTCGCGCCCCAATTAAGAATCAGGACTGAGGGGTGAGGGGTAAGCAGTGAGGACTGAGGACTGAGGACTGAGGGATCGGGGTTGAGAGGTGAGGACTGAGGGTGAGGACTTGGGCGATCGCTTGCGTCACTGGTGTATATCGCGTGTCTTTGAAGAAAAACGCGATCGCGTCTCGACCCTCACAGTTCTCAGCACTCATTAAGACCCAGGAGGATTAGCGGCAAAGGTTACTTCTCGAACTTTACCGGGGGCACCCAGTTTCTTTGCCTTTTCATCATTAAAAGCGACTAGGATACCACCCGCATTACCAGCTTTTACAATCAGTGTCTCCTCTGCAACCCAGATGCGCTGAGTGCCTTGGGGGAGCGTTCCCTCAAACTGCGTCTTGCCATCCACCACTACCCGAATCCATGATGGGGTTTTGACGGTTACGCCAACCCGTACCGGCTTACCCGTTTGACTGGTATTGCTGCTGAATACTGCTGGGGTAAACGGCCCTAGTTTTTCTTGCAAGTCTGTATTGGCTGCATTAGCTTTGGCGAGAGACTCTCTAGGCGATCGCTCTTGAGTCCCGCCCTTTCCTACTTCTAAAGCCGGACGATTCACCACGTAAGACAGACCGTTCACTGCACCAATCACCAGAAACACATAGATCAAGTAAAGGTGAATCGGTCGCAGCTGAGCTGATGGCAAATAATACCGCCAGGTCGGCTTAATAAGCTGGAAAATCGGCCCACTGGGAAAAGTGTCAGAATACTCTACCCCATCTAATCCCAGTGCATCAGCATACCGCTTGATAAAGCCTTGAATATAGACGGGTTCAGGCAAGATTTCGCGCCTACCTTCCTCAATTGCCTTGAGCAGACGAACTTGAATCCTGGTTTTGTCGCCAACTTCCTCTAGGGACAGAGATTGTTCCTCACGCACCTGGCGGAGGCGAGACCCCAGTTCTTTTAGCTTCTCAATTTGTTGCTGTTGAAGATGAAGTGGATTCTCCTTCATACACGGCGCTCCTTGATGTCTGCTGGCACTTCTATTGATGTTAGATTGACTTGGTTTTGTAGAAAACTGATTTCAAAATCTTCAAGAAAACGATAAGTACCAGGGAACATAGGCTCCCCTGTTCGTTTTAAACAAATGGGACCAATCGCGGCACGGTGTAGATGAATGACGGGATAGCCCAGTTGCTCGGCAATGCGTCGAATTTGTCGGTTTCTCCCTTCTGTAAGAATCACTTCCAAGCAGGTTTGAGAACCCCGCACATCCAAAACGCGAACTTGAGCAGGCAATGTCTTTTTCCCTGACAGTAGAATACCCTGACGCCAGGATTTTAGTACCTCTTCTGGGGGATGACCCTGAATCCAAACTTGGTAAGTTTTAGGAAGATGATATCGCGGATGGGTCAAGCGTAGCGTCATTTCACCGTCATTTGTGACCAATAACGCGCCGGTGGATTCGGCATCTAGACGTCCAACTGGATGCAATCCCTGACCTTCTCGGAGTGCAGGAGGCAGTAAATCAAGAATCGTGCGGCGCTTTTGAGGATCGCGGCACGTAGAAACTACCCCAGCAGGTTTGTAAAGCAAGATATAGAGCATTTGAGGACGATGAGCTGGGAGTACAAGTTTGCCATCAACTTCAATCCGGTCTTGTTCTGGATTTGCTGTTTGCCCCAGATGCACAACAGTACCATTGACCCGCACGCGCCCTGCTTCAATCATTTTTTCAGCTTGGCGGCGGGAGGCAATACCCCATTGGGAAAGAATTTTTTGTAGCCTTTCGGCCATAGGCGAAATCGAGCGACGAATGAATAAAGGTTAGGGCTTAGCTTGTTGAGGCAGTGCCTCGGCTAGACTATTAGGGATTTTTGATCTTAGATTTAGGATTTTGAAGGAATCGCCAGTCTAAAACCCAAAATTGACCTCTAATTAGACTATGTACAAATATTACAGGAAGAAAGCCATTGACATCTAAGCAAGGGAGCAGGATTATCAGCACAACATTATCACCAGCGTTGCGGCTGTGGTTGCGATCGCAAGTTTCACAAGTTGAAAACCTCCAGTTTAAAATTTCCGGAGGCGATCGCCAAATCCTTACAGGTTATATCCCTCAAGTTTTTATTGCCGCCAACCATGCAGTGTATCAAGGACTGCATCTGTCACGCATTCAGTTAACCGGAGAAAACATTCGCATCAACCTGGGTCAAGTTCTTAGAGGTAAACCTTTACGCCTTCTCGAACCCATCCCCGTTTCCGGTGAGCTAATACTAGAGGAGACAGACCTTAAGGCATCTCTCCAAGCACCCTTATTCGCCACTGCTTTAACTGATTTACTGGGGACACTACTCCAAGCAGTTCCAACGCACCCAGCTGACATCTTAAAAGACCAGCAAATCAGTTGGCAACAGATTACCATCGATCCGGAATGTTTGAAACTCAGCGGCACTTTAACAGACCCATCGGGTAAAGCCACACCTCTAGTGCTGCGGACAGGTCTAAAGTTAGCTAGCCCTCACGAACTGCTTCTAGAGTCCCCCTGTATCGAGACGCAAAAGGAACTGCTCCGAGGTAATTTGGATGAATTCAAGATAGATTTAGGCTCAGAAGTAGATATTCAGGAATTAACTGTGATTCTGGGTCAGTTAGTTTGTCGCGGACGGATTAATGTCATTCCAGCCGAATAAAAATAGGACTTAGGAGTTAGGACTGAGGGCTGAGGACTGAGGAGTTAGGACGGAGGGTTGGCTAGGACTGAGGTACACAAAAGAGGCAGATAAAAGAGATTTTCACCATTAAGCTTTGCTTACTAATTGCCCCAATCGTGTAGAAAGACTTTTCTAGCGGGGTAATAAAGGTAACAAGAGCGTGACGAAATAATACACCAGGGGAGCGGTAAACACGTAACTATCAGCCCGATCTAAAATGCCGCCGTGACCCGGAATCAGTTGCCCTGAGTCCTTTACCCCAGCATCTCGCTTCATCATCGACTCCGTTAAGTCTCCCAGCAAGCTCGCAATCCCAACCAGCAGCCCTAAAGCCAAGCCACTGAACTGCCAACTGGGCCAATTCAGATACCAAGCTCCAGCAATTGCCACTACCACACTGCCAAGAACCCCAAATACAGCTCCTTCGACAGTCTTTTTGGGGCTAATCTCAGAAAGGCGCGTGCGACCAAAGAATTTACCAAAGATGTAAGCACCGATATCAGCAGCCCAAATACAGAGGAAGGCCAAAAGCGTTGCCGTCAAACCTTGGGGCAAAGTGCTAAGTTCGTGCCAGGAAGCGGGCAAATAGCCATTCAATGGCTCTGCAATCGCGATCGCGGGAGCGAGTCCGACGCGCAGGCGCACCCAGTAGCTGGGCAGATAGCCGCCGTAGAACAACCCCAATATAGAGGCGGAAATATCGGCAATTGTGGCAAGCTTGGGCTGAAACAGAAGATAGAAACAAATCAACGTTCCTGCCAGGGGAAACATGGCATCTGTCAAGGCTGGTGCCAGAGACGCTGTGATTAACAGAACTTGGCTCACTACCAGAGTAGTTTTGCCAGCGGGTGCCATGCCCTTGGCTCGCGCCATCTGAAAATACTCTAACTGACCGAGATAGACGATGATGCACAGACCAACTGTAAAGAACCATCCTCCAAAAAAGAGCATAAGGAGGGCGACAGCGATCGCAACTATTCCACTAAAAATACGAGACCAAGGCATAAGATGCGCTCTTGAGACCGCAACAACGAAGTTAATCTAGTCTTAATAAGATTAAGAATTACTTTTGCACACTTTAACCGATCTAAAACAGATTTAGGCAATTGGTGCCGTTAATTTAGAATAAAGCCAACGCTTTTTTTCAGCATCCTGCTCATTTCTCCTGACACCGTTCGTCAATCCCGACAAAAAATAAATTTCTTGATGGTACGCATCTTAACGGGAATTTTTGTGTTCTCAATCGTCAAGAATGCTGCTCTAGCCTTTAGAATTAAGATTTTCAATCCAGTTTCTCGCCACTCAAGATAAAAATTGGATTGACTGCGGCAAATATCTGATGGGTGCCTCGCGTTTCCAAACGATTGACGGCAGATTGAACCACCTCGATATTTCGAGCTTGTAATTCGGCGAAGCCTTCGGAAACGGCATAGAGACTTTCTAGATTAGCCGCCGTTGCAACCACCCTACCTTGCGGTTCTAAGTATTGCCAAACGACCTTGAGAATATCCTTGATGGGTTGTCCGCCTTCGATGCAAACCCGATGGGGGGGAACGGGTAAGTCTTTTAGGCACTCTGGGGCGCTTCCTTCAACGACTTCGACATTACGAACCCCAAAGCGATCGCAGTTACGGCGAATCAAACTTGCCACTTCCTCATCGCGTTCTACGGCAATAATTCGACCTTTCGGACACAATAAGCCGGTTTCTACGGGGATCGTGCCGGTTCCCGCGCCAATATCCCACAACACAGAATCGGGTTTGAGTCTGAGTAAGGAAATCAACAGCAACCGCACCTCGCGCTTGCTGAGGGGAATACCGGGCAACCGCTCGAAGAGGTCATCTGGGATACCAGGAGTTACGTAGGGCCACATAGAAAGTTTTAAGTTTTGAGTAGTAGAGACGCGATCGCTCGCGTCTGAAGTTTTGAGTACTAGAGACGCGATCGCTCGCGTCTAAGTTTTGAGTTTAAGCCTGTCTCCAATTAGCGAACAACCTTTAACGTTTTGAGGGTCGGATCGCTACAACCCGTAATACTTCCACCCAAGGCGAGAATCTGTTGCAGGTAATCCAAGGCGGAGGGAGCGATCGCTTCCCCTGGCATCAACACGGGAATTCCAGGTGGATAGGGACAAATAAGTTCGGCGCTGATGCGTTCTACAGTCTTGTCCACCGGCAGCGTTTGGGTTTGGGCAAAAAATGCTTGGCGGGGAGAGATAGAAGGATGAAGCACGAAGGATGAAGGATGAATCTGAAGAAATTCAGCTTTCCACCGGGTGAAAACATCCAGGTATGGGGCTATTGATGTGGTGGGCGATCGCTCCTGCACTAAAATTCGGAGTGCCGATACCATCTGCACAATATCAGATGGAGTGTTTCCCAAACTGATGATAAAAGTCAAACTGTGCAGCGATGGTAACTCAGCAGTCACGCCTAGCTGTTGATGGAGAATTTCATCCGCTTCAAATCCCGTCCAACCTAAGTCAGAAACCTGAACACTCAGCCGCGTTTTGTCAAGGGCAACAAAACCCGGTGTTTTGGCAGTTTTTAACACGGATAACCCAGAAATTTGGCTAATTTGGGTAATCGCTTCCTCAGCTAACTGTAAGGTTTTCGCCATTAGCGCTTCCCCGTGCAATGCCATTTGCTGACGCGCTGCATCCAGCGAAGCCAGCAACAAATAGCTGGGGCTGGTAGATTGTACCAGTTGTAAAGCTTTGCTCAAGCGATCGCGATTGACTCGATTGCCTTGGACGTGCAGCATTGATGCCTGGGTGAGTGCCCCCAGTACCTTGTGGGTGGATTGTACCGTTAAGTCGGCTCCAGCGGCGAGGGCAGAAGTGGGCAAATCTGGATGAAAGGCAAAATGGGCACCGTGGGCTTCGTCTACGAGCAAAGGGATACCGTGCTGATGAGCAATTTGCGCGATCGCGCTTATATCCCCGCAAACGCCATAGTAAGTCGGGTAAACCATCATCACCGCCTTGGTGTCCGGATGCTGTTGCAGGGCATCTGCTACCGCCGATGGGGTGATACTGTGGGCAATATTTAGCTCTAGGTCGTATTCTGGATTCACAAAAATCGGAATCGCACCCGAAAGGATTAAGCCGTGGATTGCCGAGGAATGGATATTCCGAGGCAGAATAATTTTGTCTCCCTCACCACAGGTAGCTAAAATTGCCGCCATTAATCCACAAGTCGAACCATTGACCAAAAACCAAGTGCGTTCTGCCCCAAACGCCGCCGCTGCCAGTTCCTGGGCTTCTTGGATCACGCCTTCTGGGGCAAACAAGTTATCCAACTCCGGTAATTCTGGTAAATCTGCTGGAAACACGGCGGTTCCGAGCAAATCCGCTAACCGTTGGGAAATTCCTTGCCCCCGCTTGTGTCCGGGCGTGTAAAAGGGTGCATGATGCTTCTTGGCGCACGCTTGAAGGGCGTCCACTAATGGGGTAGTTGTTTGAGACCCTGGGATAAAATCCATGCTGGAAATTTTTCTAAAATCGGTGATATCCGGAAGCTAAGCGGGGGAGAAAATCCGAGCGCTTTTTGCCTTTGCCGGTTTAGGATAGATCGTTTCTGCCCAACAATTTCGTAGGGGCAGTTCAACTTGCATCGAAAAGCGATCGCAGACGAGTTAATGCGTTCTCAATACCTGCTACAGTAATGAGTTTGGATGCGGTTGGATGAATCTTCAAGTGTAAGTGTTACGGAATGTCGTTATTCCGGGGGATGTCATTGTTATGCGTTCTTACCTATTTTGATAGGGTTAAATTGTTCAATGCGATCGCCATGATTAATCCCAGTCCTAATCCTATCCCCCAACCAACCATCCCCAGCCCGATCCCCGGATCGGAGCCTAATCCGATTCCTGGATCGCCGCCAGAAGTACCAGAACCCTTACCGGGACCTGTACCAGAACCCATTCCCTCACCTGTGCCAGAGCCAGTGCCAGCCCCCGTTCCCCAGCCGATTCCCTCACCTGTGCCAGAGCCAGTGCCAGCGCCCATTCCCCAGCCGGTTCCAGGTCCGATTCCTCAACCGATTCCTGAACCTATCTAATTGATTTTACCCAGTTTTACCTCTTGAACTAAGATGCTTAGAGCCGGAATTGTCGGACTTCCCAACGTCGGAAAATCTACCTTATTTAACGCCTTGGTTGCCAATGCCAAGGCTGAAGCTGCCAATTTCCCTTTTTGCACCATCGAACCCAATGTTGGTGTCGTGTCGGTGCCAGATGAACGGTTAAACGCCCTGGCTAATATTTCCAGTTCGGCGCAAATTATCCCGACACGGGTTGAGTTTGTGGATATTGCTGGTTTAGTGAAAGGTGCGAGTCAAGGGGAAGGACTGGGTAATCAATTTTTGTCCCACATTCGAGAAGTTGATGCCATTGTTCATGTAGTGCGATGTTTCGAGAATGATGACATTATCCACGTTGCCGGATCTGTTGATCCAGCGCGAGATATTGACATTATTAATTTGGAGCTGGCTTTAGCAGATTTATCTCAAGTAGAGCGACGTATTGAGCGCACTCGCAAAGCTGCCCGTACCAGCAAAGAAGGACAGATTGAACTCGCTGCGCTAGAAAAATTGAGCGCTTTATTAAATGAGGGCAAACCAGCGCGGCGGGCCAACTTAAATGAAGAAGAAGCTGAAGCGCTCAAGGGATTAGGATTGCTCACAGGTAAACCAATTATTTATGCTGCCAATGTCTCTGAGGATGATTTGGCAACCGGCAATAAATATGTAGAACAAGTGCGGGAAATTGCGACCCAAGAAAATGCCCAAGTCGTCATTGTTTCTGCCCAAGTGGAAGCAGAACTAGTCGAATTGCCAGAAGAAGATAAAGCTGAATTTCTGGGTTCTCTTGGAGTGGAAGAAGGCGGATTAAAATCTCTGATTCGCGCCACTTACGAACTTTTAGGCTTGCGTACCTACTTTACAACTGGTCCTAAAGAAACTCGCGCTTGGACAATTCACGCCGGAATGACAGCACCCCAAGCAGCAGGCGTCATTCACTCTGATTTTGAGCGCGGTTTTATTCGGGCGGAGACAGTCGCTTACCAAGATTTAGTAACAACTGGTTCCATGAATGCTGCGAAGGAAAAAGGCTTAGTCCGCAGTGAAGGGAAGGAATATATTGTCAAAGAAGGCGATGTAATGCTGTTCCGTTTCAATGTGTAGGTTAGCATTATCAACTCTATTATCGATAAGTGGCTGGACGCATTTTAGCACCCTCTCTGATTTTGTGTAGAAATGTCGTTTTATCGCGTTTCTAAAAACCCGGTTTCTTATAGAAATCGGGTTTTTCAGTATTTGTACTGAAATCGCAAAAGCAGCTAGTGCGATAGACTTTGATGAAGTTTGCTGCTAGCTCAGCGGTGCAAGGATGGTGAGAAATGCTGGGATGGCTCTTTGGAGATTTTATTAAAAAATTAGAACGTGCTTCTAAAAACGTTTCGCAGGATTTCGTAAAATCGGCAGGGAAAGAAATAGGTGAATTGTTTGATGAAAAACTATATCCTTTAGCTGACAAGCTTGATTACATAGCTCAAAACCGAATCAAACAAGCAAAAAATGAAATGGAGGAATTAGAAACTAAGACGATAGGTGATATCGAATCTCTACTCAACCAGAGTGATGAAAAAGTAAAGGATGCTTTAGAAAACATTAATCAAGTGCGAGTAGCAGCGCTTAGAGATGTAAGAGAAACTATCAGAATAGCTGACAACTATTTAGAAAATCGAATCAACCAAATTTCTTTAGTAGTAATGGAAGCCTTAAAGTTAGGTAGTCAATTTACTCCCGGAGAAATTAATAACAAGTTAATCGCACCAATGTTGGCGGAAATTAATTTGCTAGAAGAAAAATTATTTAAAGATGCTAATCAGCTTGTAGATAAGATAGACGAAGCGATAGACGGGAAACTTGAACAGATTCGGAATGAGTTAAAGAAGCATTTAGCTCACGCTTTGCCGAATCCTTTTGATAAATGTAGACAGAGGCTCAAAATTGGATTGAAGCCGGGTGCTAGGCTTTCGGATATTGAACTTTATGAACTAAGCGAATGCTATGAATTGAGCAAGTTGAATGAGAAAAGTTCTATTGACGATGTACTGAAAATTTATGGGCAACTTCAACACAATGCAGCGATGATGGCTGCTTTAGTCAAGAAAGCTCCAGAGTTGAAAAGGATAGCGATTCAAGATTGGCTCAAATATGGCGTACTTTGTGAGTTTTGGCGTGAAACAATCAAGACTTATGATTCTACCGATCCTCTTGTGCTAAAACCTGAGAAGTCGCAGCGATTTTTGACAGATAAAGAGGATACATAAAATAAGAAAGAGGTTTTTTATGAGTAAAGCTGGTGCTGGTGACTGGAAAACGCCACTGGGGTACTACGAAAGAGCGATCGCAGAACTAGAACGAACACGCGAACAGTTTCAAGCAGAACTACAGATATTAAAAGAGCTGCAAGCTTCTCACGCAAATCTGAAAGAAGAACTTCAGGCTGCTCAAACAGAAATAAAAGTTTGTAAGACAGAAATTAAAACTCTAAAAGATGAGCTTCAAGCTATTAAAGCAGAGCCTCTTGTGACAAAGGCAGAACTTCAGGCTACCAATGAACGCTTGGAGAATGCAGTAAAACAAGCCGAAAAAATAGCTGAATATGCTCACAAAGAATCTAAAAATGCTCAAGACACCGTTAAGGCGGCTTTTGTGGAAATTAAATCTCTTAAAGCTGGAATTGAAAATGGTTCAATTGTTGTTCAGAAAGCCTTAATGTTACAAGGTAAAGATGACAACCATTGGATGAGATTTTGCAAACTTGATAGCATAAATCATCATTGTTTCCAGGTATGGAAAGTTGATGATAAGACATGGCATAATGATATTCGAGTCAAGGCTGCAACATTTTTACGAGCCAGAGATGACAAGCATTGGATGGGATGTCATCGAGTTGATAGTCGAAACAATGATGTTTTTGATATCTGGAAAGACCAAAGATGGCACTCCACTAGCCGAGTGCAGGTAGCGACTCGGTTGAGGTAGAGGCTGAGTCAACAGAGCGATCGCAATTAAATCCTCTTCTGAACGTCCTTAGCATTTTGGCAGTTCAAAATTTAATCTTGCTGATGAGCGAATTGATAAGCACCGGCCAAGGAAAGCGCGTCGCTTGCTCTTGCGAGTTTGCTTTGCCAGGGGTTAACATCGAAGCATTCATCCATAATCACTGAGTTAACTAGCTCTATGAAGCGCAGAAAGTTGCTTCAGTATTCGGCGTTAGGTAGTGCATCCTTTTTAGGAAATTTGATTTTACTCAGTCAAAATCAGCCAGGTATTATTGCTACAAGTATGAGCAATAAGCGACTCTACGAATGGATTTTTTTATATTGGATGCCTTATGATAACGACCTTTCAAAGTTTGGCACTCCTATTATGGATATGCTTGCCAAAAGTGTGAAAAGCGACAATATTCTTGTAGCGATACAATCTGATTTTAGCGGAGCTAAAAAAATTTCAAGAAACATCCTTACTAAAGGAAATATTTCTACTCAAAGCTTAAATACAGCAAACAGCGCCAGTGAGGAAGCTTTTTCTGAATACCTTAGTTGGGCTAAGTCGCAATTTCAAGCTAAAAAATGGGCAATTGTATTCTTAGGACATGGGGGTCGTTTAGATGAAATTAGCCCAGATGAACACCCTGAACCAGGCTTGAATTTAAAAACTCAGTGGATGAATATCCAAAAATTAAGCGGTCTGATCGCAAATTTTAATCAGCAAGTAGGCAAGCGGGTGGAGTTAGTTTTCTTTCAAAATTGCAATAAAGGAACTATTGAAGCCAACTATACTTTTAGAGATACAGCGAAATATACTCTTTCTTCCCAATTACTGCTAGGTGTTCCCAATTATTATTACGAGCAATTATTTAATTTTTTGGGGCGTCAACCAGAAATTAGTGGAGGACAGCTAGCGGAAAAGATTATGGAGTTTGAATCTAGCGATATGTACCATAGCTATACCGCTATCAATAATCGTGCTATCACGCAACTATCTGCAAAAATTAATCCGCTTATTGATGCAGTTCTGGCAGCTAATATAAAAAATATAAATTTGAGCAATCTGACAACTTATAAGTATATGGGCGAACGGTTTGTCGATGTTGTCTCATTTTTTCAAACTATCACCAATCAGTCAGGCGCAAATCAAAATAGATACAATGAATTCGTTGATTTTTTAAATAATTCAATCATTTATAAAGTAAAACGAAATGGTACATTATTTCGCCCTATTCCAGAATATGAAAATTTTTCGGGGCTTGGTATCTTTTTCCCGGAAAGCAAGCAGGAGCTGGAAAAATACCGCGATTTCCAGGCTTTGGAGGACTTGAAACTTCTGAAACTTTTCGACGCAATTATCGTTAGCTGATTAGTTCAGGAAGGTGGACAGTGCCCACCCTTCCTGAACCAATTAATCTTGTTGATGAGCAAATTGATAAGCACCAACGAAGGAAAGCGCGATCGCAATCACCGCTAAAATCGGCACCGAGTACCAGGGAAACTGCGACATTGGCAAGTAAGCTGCGGCGCGTAAGCCAATACTGGTATAAGTCAGGGGCAACAGATAGACAACTATCTTGAGGGCAGCCGGGAGAGTGGCGGGATCGAAGAATGTTGCTCCTAAAAACGACATGGGGATGATTACAAAATTATTGTAAAGACCAACCGCTTCGAGCGATCGCACGCTTAAACCGACAATCACACCCAACCCAGCAAACACCGCGCAATTCAGCACGACCAGCAGCAGAAACAAAGGGTTCAAAAAACTCCAAACCTTGCCAGTAAAGAGTACCGCCACTAAAATCACCGAACCCGCCGTCATTAATCCCCGCACCACACCAGCTAGCATTTTTCCTAAGTGCAAAGCGAGAGGATGCACTGGTACCAGCAGCATTTCTTCAAAAGTTTTTGAGAACAAGCGATCGCCACAGATGGAAAATGTCGTGCCGGTGAAACTAATCACCATCGACGATAGCGCCACCATCCCCGGCAAAATGAATTCCAGATAGTTATTGTAATTACCGCTAATCCCCACACCAGGCTTGATAGAGCTACCCAACCCCAATCCAAACGCCAGAATGTAAATCAGAGGCGATATTAGCCCAGACGCCGCCACCTGCACAATTCGGACACGTAAATCTAACCAATCCCCCCAAAAAACGGTGAGACTATCGGCAATCAGAGTTTGAAACTGGGAGCTTTTTAAGGTTTTGCCCAGATGTAGCGACGTTTGTGATTTCACAGATGCAAGCCAACAACAGAGAACTGCTTAATTTTTACTTTACATTTAATCCAGTCCCCACCTAGCTTGGGACAGAAGCCAAGCAGAGGCGAGGAGGCAATGAGATTTCGCTCCCCTGCACCTCTGTACCGCCGCACCCCTGCCCCTCCTACACTCGTCAGTCGAAGGCAAAATCAGTCACAATAAATCAACGACTACCTTCCCGTGCAATAGATGGAGGCTGGAGGCGATCGCTGTGCTGCAAAGATTTCTAATCATTCTTGTAATACTTGTACCTTTGGTCATTGCCTATCTGGTTAATGAAAAACGGAAAGCCAAGATTAAACAAATTAAAAATAATACTGTTGTTTTGGTGAAAGGTGCAGAACAGAAGTATCCCAGCTTACCTCTGAAAAACTATGGAATTCCGCTGATGGTTAGGCGTCAGAATAGAGTCCAAGTTGTCTTTCCCAGGCTGACGCCTGAAGGGGATGTTGAATATATTTATTCCTGGCATCCCCTCAATGATGTGGAGGTGATTGAGCAAAACTCTAAAACGAACGATCCAAAGCTGACTACCATCAAAGAACTAGCTCCCATCATTCACGAACACTGGCAATTAGAGCCAGAAATGTCCGTACTTGAGGAGCAATATCGTAAAATTAATGACTTAGCTGATTTAGTCTCTACCTCTGATGTGTATTCTGTCCAAGTAGCTACCTATGAGAAAGCTTTACTTGAGGTTGAAAAGCTGTTAAGGAAAGCCGAACAGTTACAAAAAATATATGTTCGTTTAATTAGAGAGGCTTTAATTGGAGTTAAGGTAGCTGAGTACAATCCCGATCGGCTTATCGTCTCACATCTGGCTTTTGAGTTGCAGTATCAACGAATGAAAGAAGAATATCAACATCTCAAAGATGTCGCCCATGCCTACTCCCAATTGTTGAATGAAAGTAGAAACTTAGCGAGCGAGGAGTAAGCACTGGGGAGGCAAAGCAGCTACAGCTGCAAGAAATCTTGTAGAGACGCGATGCATCGCTTCTGGTAGCTGGGGAAACTGTAGTTTCAAACTCTTCGATGCCTCTTTGCCCCTTTCCTTCCTCTTTCCCCTTCTCTTCCCTTCCGCCTAGCGGCACAATCTATAGCCATACTGGGAGAAAGGAGAGCAGTTTGATTACTCCCTGTCCAGTAGGCGTGAAATTACCTAAGCGACGATGAAACGTAAATCTAGATACCCTGCCGATACTCCCTATAGTGCCCCTAAATCTGCTAAATCATCCCCTTTCAATTACACTTCCATCGCTTTGATCGGCGGCGTCTTCGTTCTGGGAATCGGGGTAGGGATTGGCTTTAGCTCTACAGCGACGTTTAGCCCAGAAAACGTCGCATCGCGTGATTTCATTGACCGCGCTGCGCCGAATCCTGAGCTTTGCGTGCAGTTTGGAGCCAGCGCGATGGTGATGGATACTCGCGTCTATGTAACCCTAAATCCCTTTAACGTTTATGTTTCCCAGCCCAATATGCGACCGGGTTGTGTTTTGCGTAGTAACAACTGGTCTATTTTGGAACAAAGAAAGCTGGTAACAGCGGATCAGGTGCGGGATTGCAAGAACCGGATGAACACCTTTGGCTATACCGGCAGTTTGGACGGGCAACCAGATATCCGCTGCATCTATCAGAATGATGGTGCCCAGAATTTCTTCCTGAATCAGCCAGGAGCAGGCGCACCGCCGCCGGAAACAAATAATTTCTAAGGGGAATGGCTAATGGCTAATCGGTAATCGGGATTGGTAATCGGGATTTGTTCGTTCCAATAACCCATTACCGATCGCCTTTGTTTGCCATTAGCAACTCACTTTACCGCCAATCTTCGCTGAGCTGAACTTGCAGTATTTGATTCGGTTGAATAATAGCGGTTTGAGGAGCTGTCAGATAGGTAGTGGCAGCACCGGCGGCAGCGCCTCCCAACAAACCGACGCCTGAAAAGCCTCCTAATAGCATGACGGCTAAGGCACCAATGGCAGAATTCCGGACAACTCGGTTCTGTGAAACTTGACGGTTGCCATCTAGGGAGTCTGATTGGGCGAGGAGGGGAAAATTGCGTCCACCCAGGCTAATCGCTTGGGTAATGAAGCGACTGCCGCGCCGGTCGATCTCAAAGCGTCCGATCACCTGCGTACCGACTGGGGCGATAAGTTTACCAGTGCGATCGCGTATTTCTTCCTCTAGCAGCAACACTTCCTGGCGCGAAACACCATCTCGCAGTGTTAAAACCTTGTCGCCCGGATAACGCAGGCTCAGCGGAGTGCCAGAAGGCAGCAGAACGTCTGGATTCAGAGATGCCGTTGGCGCTTGTATCGGTGCCGATATGGAGCTGGAAGGATCGGGCACAACCGTCGCCGTCTTAGGTAGGGGCGGCACGACAACCATTGGAGAGGCGGTGGTTCTCGGTGCGGCAGTTGTCGATGTGGCAGGTATTGACATGGGCACAGACGCACCCGCTTCTAGAGAAGGTACTGGGGCTACTCTGGTTCTCCTTGCAGGCACTTGGGGGGGATTTTCCGCCATCGGCAACGGTTGACCAAATTCAACCACTCTGGTGGCAGAGGAAGACTGAGGCTGTCTCACGGGTAGTGGTGGTGCTGTAGCGATCGCACCAGAAAGAGCAGGTACGCTCACTAACACAGGATTATTCGTCGCAATTCTCCCTGAAGGAACTGTTGGCGTCGCTAAATTGGGTAACGTACTTGAGTTATTCAGAGACGGCACGCTCACGACACCCGGTGTTGGTTTCTCTGGGAAGATAGGGGGAGGCAGGGACGGAGAAACCCCGCTCCTGCTGGGAGGCACTGCTTCTGGAGCGAGAACGTCAGCAATCAGGGGACGCAATACCCAGCGATTCCCAGGTTCTACTTGCAATTGCACTTGTTGGGGGGATAAAACTACCTCTGGTGCGAGATCCAGCACTATTCGGGTAATGCCAGCCTCGAACTGAGAGACTCGAATTTGGCGGATTGGGCCAGAGTAACTTTGTTGAGTTTCCACCGTTCCCACTTGAGTATTGGGTAAATCCAGAACAATCCGAGACGGTTGAGCCAGAAGAAAATAACGCGGCGTCGTTCCCTCATCCAGAGTGATTTCTAACTGATTCAGCGCTGGGTCAAATCGCCAATTTGTTAACCGGGCAGCGATCGCTTTTAACTCCATGCCGCTCCCCATAATCGCGATCGCGCCAACCAAACTAAGCGTTTTCAATCTACTCATAAAAAGTCGAAATCCCAGTATCAATTTTTCTCCCCACATCGCAATTGACTGAAATAACGTTCCAGATACAACAATTGTCTCCGTAATTTCAGCGATCTACATCACAAATAAAATGGATTTATATCACCAAATCATCACATAAAAGATCACACTTCAAACGCGAGTGCTATCACCCAGTAATTTCTCGGATGGTTTCATACTACGAGTATTGGCTAACTAAACTCTGAGACGTCCCATGTTCCTAAGCCGTGACAATGTGCCAATTGATGCTTCTAGCTGGGTGGAGCGGTGGAAAAAAGTCCAGAGAAAGCTTGTTAAGCGAACGATGCAGTTGCAGCAAGCCAATCGAGAACTAGCGCAGCAAATCACCGAGCGTCGGCAGGTGGAAGAGGCTTTGCAGCAAGCAGAGGAAAAGTATCGGAGTATTTTTGAAAACGCTGTCGAGGGAATATTTCAGACAACCCCGGATGGGCGTTACATGAGTGTGAATCCAGCACTGGCAAGGATTTACGGCTACGCTTCACCGGAGGAACTAATTGCCCATCTAACGGACATCAAGCACCAGCTGTACGTAGATCCCAATCGGCGTGACGAATTTCTGTATTTACTGCAAGAACACGGTTCGGTGAGTGGGTTTGAGTCTCAGGTTTATCGAAAAGACGGCAGCATCATCTGGATTTCGGAAAATGTACGGGCAGTACGCCAAGAGCTGCGATCTGCAAAGCAATACGAAACGGTAAGCAGCTATAGTGTGGCATACACTAAGGACGAGCAGTGCTTCGGTCATACATTATGCGATCGCGCCGGTGCCTTACTCTACTGCGAAGGCTTCGTCACCGACATTACCGAACGAAAATCTGCTGAAGCAGCCTTAAAAGCATCGGCAGTAGAATTCAAACAACAAGCGAACCATCTGCAATTAGCCCTTTGCGAACTTCAACAAACCCAGACGCTTCTGATCCAAAGTGAAAAGATGTCTAGTCTAGGGCAGTTAGTTGCTGGGGTTGCCCACGAAATCAACAACCCAGTCAACTTTGTTTGCGGCAATCTGGTTCATGCGAATCAATATGCCCAAGATTTGCTAAACCTCCTACAGCTTTATGGCAAACATTATCCCCAACCAGTGCCTGAGATTGAAGAGGAAGCTGAGGCAATCGATCTGGATTTTTTAATTTCGGATTTCCCCAAAACCCTGTCTTCCATGCAAATCGGGGCTGACCGCATTCAGCAAATTGTTCAGTCCCTGCGAACCTTCTCGCGGATTGACGAAGCCCAGATGAAGGCAGTTGATATCCACGAAGGCATTGACAGCACTCTACTGATTCTCCACAGCCGCTTGAAATCCAGAGGAGTCAATACGGGGATTGCCATTCTCAAAGAATACGGCGATTTGCCATCCATAGAGTGTTACGCCGGACTCCTCAACCAAGTATTTATGAATCTCATTTCTAATGCGATTGACGCCCTGGAGGAGACAGAGGCGCGAAGAGGCAGCGCACAGGAGATGCTACATTCTTCCTTGCTCGGCTCTTCCCCGGCTCCCCTGCCTTGTATTCGGATTCGTACCGATGTCCTCGACAACGGAAAAGCAAGTATCCGGATTATCGACAATGGCCCCGGAATGAGCGAAGAAATATGCACTAGAATTTTTGAACCTTTCTTTACGACAAAGCCCACTGGTAAAGGCACGGGGCTGGGTTTGTCAATCAGCTATCAAATCATTGTCGAGAGACACGGCGGCGTTTTGAAGTGTAATTCAGCACCAGAGCAGGGAACCGAGTTCGTCATCGAAATTCCGATTCGGCAGTAAATTTAGGAATAAGTATCTTTTAGCAGGTTGGTACCGTCTAGTTTCGCGCCCGTCAGGTAAGCCCCCCACAAGTTTGCTCCGTCCAAGTTTGCCCCGCTCAAGTCTGCTTCTGTCAAATCTGCCATTTTCAAGTTTGCCCCGCTCAAATTGGCACCCCTGAGATTTGCCCGAAACAAATTCGCTCCACTAAGATTCGCCCCGCTCAAATTTGCTCCACTGAGATTGGCTGTGCCTAAACTTGCCTCCATTAAAGAGGTTTGGCTCAGGTTAGCTCCACTCAAGTCAGTTTCGCTGAGCGATCCCTCCTGGAAGTTCGCTAGACTCAGATTTACGCCTTTAAGATCGGTTCCAATTAAGTCTGCACCTTTAAAATCTCGTTCTCCCGCCGCATATCGCTCCAGCAGTTCATCCTTCTCAACGATCATCCACTCCTCCTTTTCTGGTTGGTTAATGTAGCTTGGCGCAACTGCTGAAATTTTTGGTAGTGGTAAATCTGTAGCGCTCGGTTGGGTTTTGAGGCAGCAAAAGAGTTTTTTGTTTCAAAACTCAGACGCGAACTGACAAGTCAGCGCTAGGCTAACGCCTCGCTTCGCTGTTTTCATGCCCAAAGGGCTGTACGCTATCGCTGCAAGTCTTTTCCAACTTAAAACTTTTTACCACTTACCCAAAAACTGTTATTCCCATATCAATTAGGATTGCTATATTAGCCCTCAGCATAATACGGTTACGTTGGAGTGCAACACTTCTTATGGCGGTAAATGACAGCACAATTAAGCTCGATCAGTTTTTAAAGTGGGTAGGGATGGCGCAGACGGGTGGGCAAGCTAAGCTTTTGATTCAACAGGGTTTTGTTCTAGTCAACGGCACCCTGGAAACCCGGCGAGGACGACAGTTAGTTTCCGGCGATCGCGTAACGGTGGGAAAACGAACTGTTGAGGTTGAGTTGAACAATGTTGAGTCCTAGCAACTTAGAAATTTGTTCCTTTTAACAGATGTCGTCGGATTGCGTTGACGTAAGCAAAGACTGGAAATTGATAATACTCAACAACAACATCTACGACAAAAGCAAGATGAGCTAAAAAGGTTAACCCAATCCAAAGAGTAGGCACCCAAGATAAGGGAGTACCGGGTATTGGGGGGAAAAAGTAGGTAGACAAGGCAACAAGAGTAGTCGGTAATAAGACTAAGGCAACTGCTGCCAACCCAACACCCCAACCCAACTCATTCCCCTTACGATGGGCACCTTGCCAAGTTCGACCATTCCAGCGCCAAGTTATTGGTGATGCGCTATCTGCCATTTTCACAGATTGTTGAATCGGATCGGCAGTGAAAATATGATTGCAAAAGTTACAAGCCCATGCCTCCATTAAGGGCATTGCTGCAATCTCACCGTGCCGACAAACTGGACAAGTGTAAACGCCGTCCAACCTAAAATTGTTGTCTGGATTTATTGAATGAAACATCCGCTTAACAAGTATGAAAATTAATCAAGGCTTTCTTTGAATTATAATAACAACCAAATATTTGCGGTTTAATCGTTGGAGTGATTTATGATTAAATCTAGACAATTTATATAAAAAAAAGACTGAAAATTTTTAATATTTATGCAGAAAAAGATTGGTGGATAGATAAAAGTTTAATCTTATCGTTGTTGCTGAAGCAGTGATTCAAGAAAGTTTGATGGGTTTACAGTGGCTGAAAATGCTGCGGTTAGTGGCTGATTTTATAGCTGGAGTGGTGACGCTGAGGTAGCGAAGCGATCGCTAGTCCTCCTCAAAAATTGCCCCTCGCTGCTTGAGATCGAGCTTCATTGCCTCAGAAAGCCCCAAAACTCCTTCAAACAAAGCATCTTCCACATTTGCACCCTTGAAATCGGCACGCTTAAGCTCAGCATCTTTGAAATTTGCGCCGCTCAAGTTAGCACCGCTTAAATCAGCATCGCTGAGATTGGCAGCCGTCAGGGAGGCATTCGTCAAATTGGCATTGGGAAGGTATGCACTGGTTAAATTTGCACCGCTAAGGTTAGCACTGGTTAAATTGGCACGGGGCATTTTAGTTCGCAAATCTGCTTGAGTAAGGTTCGCGTGCAACAGATGAGCATCTCGCAGATTCGCATTACAAAGGCAGGCATAGGAAAGGTTGGCACCGCTTAAGTTGGCACGGCTCAAGTCGGCAAAGGTGAGATCGGCATTGCTGAGATTGGTATGATTGAGGTCAGCGTTGCGGAGGTTGGCGCTGCGAAGGTTGACACCACTCAAGTCGGCTTCAGCAAAATCCTCAGATGGATTGATGCCCAGCATCTTCGCGCCGCTGATGAAGTCATCTGCCTTGGCTGCTGCCAACAGTTCCCGTATGATTGTCAGATACTGCTGCTGGTAATCGCGAGCTGCCTGCAAGTCTCCGAGGGCGGTGTAAGCAAGTCGGAGATTTTTAAGCGCCTGTCCTTCCCCTCGAACGTCTTGTAATTCTTTGGCGATCGCTTTTGACTGGTGAAAGCAGAGAATCGCTTTTATATGTTCTTCCAAAGAATGATAAGCCGCCCCTAAATTCGAGAGCGTTTGCACCTCACCTGGACGATCTTGGAGTTCCCGCACAATCGCTAACCGTTGTTGCTGGTACTCAATCGCTTGTGTATCCTCACCGAGAATGTAGTAAGCATTTCCCAGATTTCCTAGCGCATTTGCCTCGCCGCGCCTGTCTTGGATACGTTGAGCTATACTCAAGTGCTGTTGATAGAATGCGATCGCCTGAGGTAAATCTCCTAAAGCCTTATACGCAGCCCCCAAATTGCCTAAAGCCGCTCCCTCAACGATACTCGCTTCGCTGCCTCGACAGAGGCTAAGTGCCTGTTGCCAAGACTGCATTGCCTCTTGTAGAGATGTAAGAACCTTTGTTTCTACATACGTCTGATATTGCTCAATTCCTTGTTTCAGTAGTCGGTTCGCTTCGTCGATCATCACCGCAATGTACAGATGAAGTAAAGCTTTTCGAGGCTCAAACTTTTCGCTCCCCAGCATCCTCTTCACTCCCGAATCTTCGCCAACAAGGCAGGAAGATTAATTTTTTTTAGGCTGGAGAGGAGCTGGCTCCCCTTCCCCGTAGAAAACATTTATTCTGCTTCCCTCTCCTTGTAGGAGAGGGTTAGGGAGAGGTGGGAAGGGGCTGAGGGTTAGGTTTTTTTGAGTCCACTGAGAACCGCTAGCAGCAGAGATTTTCTCAGGCTTTTGAAGCCATGCGCTCCGCACAGGTTCCAGTCAAACAAGCTCGATCCAAAGTTACACCAGTCAAGTTAACACTATCTAACTCAGCGCAGAGCAAATTTGCTCCTGTCAAATTTGCTCCGGCAAGATTTGCACCCCGCAAGTCTGCTTCTTCTAGATTTGCTTCGCTAAGCAAAGCGCCACGTAAATCCGCTTGGCTTAAGTCTGCACCTTGCAGATTGGCACCGCTCAAGTTTACACCCCGCAAGTCAGCGCTTCGCAAATCCACGCCTTGCAAGTTGACACTCATTAAGTTGGCACCACTCAAGAAAGCACCAGCAAAAGACGCTTGAGTGAGCTTGGTTCCCATCAAGTTAGCGCCTCGCAAATTTGCACCGCGCAAGTCAGCACCGCATAAGTCAGCTTGCATCAAGTTAGCGCCCAGCAGGTTTGCCCGCAAGTCAGCGCCTACAAGTTGCGCTTCGATTAAATTTGCACCATCAAGACGGGCGCGTTCCAAGTTGGAGCCACTAAAATTTGTGCCGACGAGGTTGGCACCGGCGAGATTGATACCTCGCAAATCTACTCCTGAAAAATCTTCATCTTCTAAATCTGTACCTGGCAGTTGCTTGAGTTTGCCGGAGCGAATTGCTTCAATGTCCATTTGCTAATTGCTAATTGCTAATTGAAGGATTGCTAATGAGGAAAAAAGTTTTAAGTTGTAAAAGGCTTGCGGTTATCGCGTCTGAGTATGGCATTAAAAAGCTCTCTTTTCACTCAAAACTCATAACTCATCACTTTCATTACCCATTGCCCATTAATGAAGGTTGCACTGCTGTACCGGCATAGAGATTTGCATCCAAGAGCCACATTCCCGCCGTCACTTTAGTGGGCGTGACAGGTAGAGTCAAACCCTGTTGCATCCCCATGACGAGGAGTGATAGAGTTTCAACCAATTTGGGATCGAAGCGATCGCCCTGTTGTTGCCGACACTCTTCTAAAGCTTTGGATAAATTCTCTTCGCTGTCGGGATTGGCATTTCTTGCTTGCGCCAGTCGCCACTGAAAGTCTGAGACTAATTCCAAAATTCTCGATTCCAAGGGAATTTCATCACCCGCTAACCCGGCTGGCTCACCCGTCCCGTTCCACCACTCGGTTTGGTGAGTGACGATTTGGGCAACTGCCCGCAGTTGTGACATTCTTCTCAATACTTGCGCTCCTGGCACCAACGGACAAGTCAGCGCACAACTCGGTGCCTCCTCGTCGTAGCGACTCGACTTAGCCGCAGCCAATACACTTTCCGCCCCCTGCAACGGATCGATGCGGTGCAGCAACCCGGCAAGGCGCAGGCGTTTCATCTGCCAAGCGGGTAAATCGAGCATTTGCCCGATCATTTCGGAGAACGCTACCACTTCTGCTGCTGCCATTGGGTTAGTGACATCTGCCATATCCATGAGTTGCGCCATCCGCAAGAATGCCTGGATTTCGTTGGAAACTAAGTTCCGATCCAGCGCTTGTTGGCGAGATCCGGCGGGGATGTCTAGATTGGTGCCGGTTGATATATCTTCTTGCCCATGCTGGAGATACTCCACTACGGAAGACACCACTGCACCGAGATTGTGAGGGGTTCCTAAGGAGGGCTGCATGGACTCCTTGCAGGCGATGAGTTTTTTCTCTAGTTCCGGGTTGTAGCGACCAATATGGGCGATCGCTATATCCACCGTTTCTTTCACTAACTCTGGCTCAAACGTCCACAGCCCATAGAATTTGCGCTCCAAGTCAGACGCGGGTAGCCCTGCTGCACCATAATCTTCTTCCGAAAGCTCTTGACACAGCACCATCGCCGTGTATGTCGGCGAAAAGATGATTAAGTGCCACTCTTGGGCAACCGGATCGGAGGGATCTAAGGCCACTAAATCCACGTTTGGGCGTTGGCTAGTTGGGTGTTCGGTAAACCCCGAATCTGACGCCGCCATAATCGCGATCTGGCCTGCTTTCTGTGCGATGTCTCCATAGCGATCGGCTTCTTGCAGATACCATTTGCCTCTTTGAAAAGCGGCAATGGTCAAGGGAGAACTGTCCTCCGTTAAGATGTGGTCTTCTAGCGCATGGCACAGGGCAACGAGGGTGTTTTTGTAGTACACCCCAAATCGAATTGGTCTTTTACTCGATCTGTGGGCAACTTCTAGCTGTTGCAGAATGGAGCCTTCTAACATAATTTTGGTTTTATTAAATGGACCGCAAAGACGCAAAGAGCAAGCGAAGAAGAGCAATGCAGGCTAGGGTGGGCAATCGCTACTTAGCTATTTATGAAGCTAAGATACCGTAACTAGGTGTTTTTCTTTTGGCTGAATCGGTGCCGCAAGGGCTTCTTCTAAGTCGGCACAACCAAGTTTTTCCTCTAGAATTTTCATCACTTCTCGCCCGAAATCGTTGGGGTTTTGCTGCCATGCTTGCAGGCAAACTTCCCCAAAGAATGAGCCGAGGGGTTCTGGATTCCAAAGTAATTTTTTGGCTGTCCACGGCATAATGCTCATGGGATTGTATCCGGGTTTAAGGACATTCTGATCGAAGGCATATTCTTCTAAATGAGTATGAGGTTGTAAGCCAATAAAGAAGATTGCCGGTTCGACTTTATCTGCACCAAAGATCCGCTCTAGTTCCCGGTGGTAGGCAATGGTTTGGCGAATCGTTTCATGCGTTTCGTCGATTACATTAAATGAGTAATTGACGGAAACTAAATCGTTGAAACCTGCTACTTTTAAGTCGCGGCAATTTTCTAAAACGGTTCGCAGGTTATAGCCCATCCGCATCTTCCGCACAAGTTCTTGGGAACCGCTGGTAATGCCGATTTCAAAGTAGTTCATGCCGGTTTTTGCCATCAAGTCGCATAACTCAGGCGTTAAATTGTCTGCCCGAATATAAGCTGCCCAATGGATATCTTTCATCCCAGCGTCGAGGATTTTCTGCAATAGCTCAACGGCGTCATCGATAAATTTCCGAGCTGGGATAAACTGAGCATCAGTAAACCAGAAGTTACGAATCCCTCGGTTATAAAGTTGTTGCATCTCTGCGACAACTTCATCGGCTGGGTTAATCCGTACCTGCTTGCCCTCAATCACTGTATAAATGCAGTAACAACAGTTGTGGGGACAACCGCGCTTTGTCTGCACGCCGACGTAGAAATCTTCGTCTTGCAGATAATATTGAAACTCAGGCCAAATGGTTTCGATGTAGTCGTAATTGCAGGCGGTTTTTTCGATATTCGTAGGACGTTCGTGGATCATGCGATCGCGTGGCGTTGTCTCTCCCACCACATAGCATCGTTCATCCCGAAAATCCTGCCCTCGCAGCATTTTCTCCAGCAGCGCTTCGCCTTCACCCACCGAAACAACTGTCCCGGATGGCAGACTCTTACCGAGTTGTTCGTAAAATACGCTCACAGCACCACCACCGACAACGGCTTTGGCTTCTGGATGATATTTTTGAGCGCGTTTGAGTCCCCGTTTGATTAATCCCAGGTTGCGCCACAGTTCGGTGTAGTATGCCGTGGTGACGCGCAACCCTCCCAGTGCCCCGCGCAATTTCAGCAGCGGATTTTTGGCGTAGTAAAACTCAAAGGCGTGCTGGAGTGGGTTGCCACCTCTGCCGCCCACGGGCGCATAAATCTGAATATCGCGCCAGGAAAATACTAGGAGTGTAGGTTTAAACTCATCGACACATTTATCCAACGCCCCAGTGAAATCCAGAGGCGGCACGGTTCCTAAGTCAAAGATCCGCTGTTCGACTTCTGGGAATTGCTTGTGTACGTGATCGGATAAGTAAACCACTCCGATCGGGAAAATCGGGTTGCAGGGGAGACGGACGTAGAGAATTCGATTATTCATCGTGTCTTTTTGTATCTAAATTTACTACTACTGAGATGGAAAGCGACAAATGCGATCGCTTTCTCAAAAATTATTCTGGCTATGACTTGCTCTCAGGATTCGAGCCATGTTTGGTATCTTTAGCGACTAGATGTGAATCCGCCATTGACCCGCAGGCATTACTGGCGACAGCAGCACCTCTGTATCTATAAATGAAATGATTCTGAAAGGTCTTTATATAACTTTACGATAACATTGACTATCCTCAGTCTTGCCCTGATTTTGGTTCTGGAGCCAAAAAAGAAAGCCGAACACTGCAAAATCGATCTCTAGTGGCAGCCGGTTCTCAACAACAAGTCAAAATTCAGCACCAATTCATTGCTTATCCTGGAAAAACCTTGGCTTCGCTTGCATTTTCATCTGGCAATGCTGGCATGAGACGTGAGGGAGGTATTTTTACCGGGAGTCATAGTGCGAGTCGGAAGCTTAAGCACGGAAAATTGCCGTTACAATCGCCAGTAGCAAAAATTACTAAAACGGGAATTTTTTCCTCTAACTTTGGGGGGATATCTCACCAGAATATTCAGTTGGTATTCGTGTTTACAACAAGCCGGGATCGCCGAATGTTAGCTTAGTTATGGTAATCCTAGGCAGTGGCGCAAAGCTCCTCAGCAGTTATGGCTCAAATACTCGATCCCCTTCCTTCTGGTAACAGCGATCGCATTCTGTGCTGCTACGTTAATGCTACAAGCCACATTCAAATTGCTCGGATCTCTAACGTTCCGAACTGGTACTTTGAGCGCGTTGTCTTTCCAGGACAACGCTTAGTGTTTGAAGCAATGCCCGAAGCGAATCTGGAAATTCATACAGGGATGATGGCAAGTGCCATCCTCTCAGATACCATTCCCTGCGATCGCTTGTGTATCAGTGAAGGCAATGATTCTGAGTCAAACACAATCGACCTACACGATGAGGAAAAAAAGATAATAAACGATAATACCCGGAAGCTTGAAATCCAGAAAAAGAGAAATTTAGAAACCGTAGAATCTTTAACAACCGCTTATATTGGCTAGTTTTGCTGAAAAAATTCAGTAATTTCAGGGTTGTCATAAGCGACAGCTCTTTTTTATAGGATTTTTAGCGATTAGCGATTAGCTTTTAGGGAAATTAACTGGTTAATTCTCGTATACGTAGATAGACAAATTCTTTTTTCTCAGCGATCTAGCAGTCCTATTATGATTCGTAAAAGCGAGATCCTAGGGCACCTCTTCCGAAGTCGGGGAGCTGAAGGGCTGGTATCTCTCCGCTAAAAGTAGGATTGCTATTGCACCAAGCGAACAGCTTAAGATGAAAAGTAGATGCTGCTGTAGCTGAATGTAAGTAAGTAACGAGTGAATCTACCTTCTTTTCTCTGGCTCTGGAAAATTGCTGCATGGTCGATGGGCTTGTCGATATTAGCCTACCTATTGCTGGGAGTTACTGGCAGTTGGATGTTTGCGGCTCGTCAGCAAAGAAGTTCGCAACCGCGATGGTTGCGTCTTTTTCACTACGCCACTGGCGCAATTCTCGTGGCTCTCGTCTTGCTGCTGCTCGCCATTGGGATTGTCGGCACGTTAGGTCATTATGGCAGCCTCGCTCATTCGGCGCACTGGATTGCCGGGTGGGCAGTGGTTGTATTAGTGTTGCTCTCAGGGGGAAGTGCAATTCTGATTAATCCCAACCGAGCTTGGGCGCGTTCGGTTCATATTGCAACCAATCTAGTGTTATTCGTAGGATTAGCTTGGGTTTCGTTAACCGGCTGGAGCGTGGTACAAAAGTATTTACCCTAGATTTAACCTTACTAGGATGGTCACAGACTAAAGTCTATGCTGCTTAGATAACCATCTTTCTTCGCAAAGCCTGTGAGCATGGATGGGGAACCCCCGCCGCTACAGTGCTTTTTCACGGAGCAGGCTGGAAATCCGTCGGTGGGGTGAGTGGCACTAGCCGAAAATTCGTGAAAATACACAAAGTTATTTCCTTAAGCGAACAGCTTAGGGTTTTTGACTCGACTAAGATGAATTAAAGTAAGCCTTTACCGCTGAGCGATGCGCGATCAAATAATCCCAGGCGTGATTTTCGTAGTAGCTCTTGCTATTTTTTTAGGCGGTATCGTGGGCGTGCGCTTCCCCCTCGGTAGTGAGAGTGCGGGGCAAGTAGTTCCTGCGGGTAGTCAAACGACAACACCATCGCCCTCTCCTACACCGACCACTACGGTTAGCCCAGTTCCAACCGTAACCCCTACGGCAACAACCCCTCCAGTAACGCAACAGCAACAACAACAACAACAACCTGCAACCCGCAGCAATCCTTATACCCCATCGCAGGTAGACCTACCACCCGAAGAAGATCCGGTGCCAGCGTTGTGGTAATCGGCTTTTAGAAATTGCAAAGGAATACAACGTGCGATGGAGTCGCTACACGAGGTTCGTGTAAGCGATCGCATTCCTCTCGCCATAAAGTCGTATCGTCGCCTACAGTAAGACAAGCGCGAACCGACAGGTCGGCGCTTCACTATCGCCAAGGTTAATACTTATAGAAATATGGGCGGCTTTAATCTCGCGTTCTGCAAGAAAATCAGCCGCTTATGCCTGCAACTTTAATAACGACAAACCTTTTTATAAGACTTTTAAAGTTAATTTTTTATTCTACGATTAGAGTTAAATAGCTTACAACCTATTCTTAACCAAAATCTAATTTTAATTAGTTAGAATTATTTCTATTTGTTTGTTGGCAAAAATTATGCGGCGACGCCATTTTTTTTGGTATTCCCTAATATTAATCACAAGCTGTACCGCAGCAAGTAACCCTAATGATAGAGATTCGCCTTCAAATGCCAGAAATTTCCCTGAAAAGCTCCGATTTACAGTAACCGAGATTCCGAGCCTTGAAGAGTTGCAGCGTAATTATGGGGGATTGCGGACGGCACTAGAGGAGGTACTGGAAACGAAACTTGAGTTTGTTCCCGTTGAAACATACATCGCCGCCGCCGCCGCCTTACAGTCAGATCAGCTGGATCTTGTTCTCACAGGCCCCTCGGAATATGTAATCATGCGTGCTAGGACAAATGCGGTTCCTGTCATCGGCATCACTCGACCAAACTACCATGCAGCTATCTGTGTCTCTGCTAACAGCAAGATCGAGTCAGTAGCACAGTTAAAAGGTAAAAAAATTGCCATGTGGCAGTTAGGCTCAACCAGCGGTTATCTGGGTCCCACCAAGTTTTTGATTGATGCTGGATTAGATCCTAAATCTGACCTAAAAATCCTCATGTTAGGAAGTCAGGGACTACCCGCCTTGAAAAAAGGTGAGGTTGATGCTTGGGGAGGGTCTACTGTTAAGTATGAGAAATTCCTCCAAGATGAAGGCTTATCTGAGAGTGAGTTACCGCTAATCGTGAAAGGGCCGCTTCTCCCCAAGGACTTATTTGTTGCCAGTAGTAAGCTCGATCCTGAATTCGTTAAAGAGATGAGAGATCGCGCAATTAAAAATCAGGACAAACTAATTCAAAGTCTTTTATCCGTCGAGGAAGGTAAGTACAAAGGCTCTCAGATAGTTCCGGCGAATGATGCTGATTACAATATGATTCGCGAGGTCTATAAAGCTATTGGACAAGGTAGTTTTGTTCAATAGCTTTAATCGCTTGATTCGACTATTTTTGGATATTTTTCTTGTTTTTTTAAACCTCTAGACTTTCCTCAATGGATCTCAAAAGACATGGGGTTGCAGATAAGCCTAACTTAGATAACCAAGGGAACACCTTGAAATTTTCTACAAACTGGGTAAGACGCTTCATTCCGCGCTTGAGTATAGCCAAAAAAATTGGTTACGGTTATTCCTTGGCTATCGGCATAGCGGTTTTAGGAACAACGATTGGTCTAATTAGCGGAGACTATTACGAAAAGAAGGCTCAAAAGCAGCTAATAATTGCCGAGAAGCAGCAAAATCTCCTCAGTAACTTAGAAAATGCTGTTGGTGAACTGCGAGCGCACCCACAGCGGCTGGTTATTGTACTAGGAGAACCAATTTGGTTTGACTACGAAACTGCTAAGTTTTTTACAAGTGTTAGTCGGAGCCAGACAATCTTATCAGAATTCCACTCTTTTATAGACAGCTACCCCGATAATTTAGCAACAAAGCCTACAGATTTAAAGAATTTATTGAATGGTTATGAAACCAATACCGAATCCTACACTCAGTTAATTAAGTTTCTCTGGCGGCAGATTGATCCAGCTAACTTGAAAACAGAAGAAATTTCGGTAGCGCAGCAAAAGTTCTTGAATTCTATCACAAGCAAAACAGCGACTAATATCATTGTTAGTTTCGACCGATTAGCAGAGAGTTTAACTAGGCTGAAAGAGACAGCAGAATCTCAACAGATAGAAGCAAAAAACAAGCTTGGGCAAGCCGAGACACTAAGGCTGCAAATTATTGTTGGGAGTATGCTGCTGTCAGTGGCGATCGCGGTGGCGTTGGCGATTATTACGGCTCGTGCGATCGCTCGTCCCCTCGAAGCAGTCACTCAAGTTGCCAGAGCCATCACTCAAGAATCTAATTTTGACCTCCGCAGTCCAGTTACCACTGAGGATGAAGTGGGGTCATTAGCAACCTCTCTAAATTGCCTAGTGCAGTGGGTAGGAGAATATACCCACGAACTAGAGTTAGCTCGTCAGACACTAGAGGAGCGAGTAGAACAACGAACCGAGGAATTGACACAAGCGCTTCAAGAACTCCAACAAACCCAATCTCAACTCATTCAAACTGAAAAAATGTCCAGTTTGGGAGAGCTAGTTGCAGGTATCGCTCATGAAATTAATAACCCCATCAATTTCATCTACGGTAATCTGGAACACGCTAACGTTTATACGCAAGAACTGCTTAATTTAGTACATCTGTATCGGCAGCAGTACCCTCACCCTACCCCTCTTCTTCAACACGAGATTGAAGCAATTGACGTGGACTTCCTTACGGAAGATTTTACCAAAATCCTGTCTTCTATGAAGATGGGCACTGAACGTATTCGGCAAATTGTTTTGTCTTTGCGAAACTTCTCCCGGCTAGATGAATCTGAGATGAAACCAGTCGATATCCATGAAGGGATAGAAAACACGTTGTTGATTCTCAATCACCGCCTTAAGCGGGGAATTGAGGTAATCAAAGAGTATGAAGATTTGCCTCTCGTTGAGTGTTACCCAGCTCAACTCAACCAGGTATTTATGAATATTATCAGTAATGCAATTGATGCTTTGGAAGACACCAAGAGCAAAAATGAGAGACAGGAAGAAGCGGAAGCAATAAACAAGGGCTTTCCCATCCAAAATAAAAAAATAATAACCGAAAAATCGCAGATTCTGATTCACACGGAACGGTTCAACTCTAACTATATTCGGGTAAGAATTCGAGATAATGGTTTTGGAATTCCTTTGGAAATTAAAGACAAGCTGTTTAATCCCTTCTTCACAACGAAGCCGGTAGGTAAAGGCACTGGCTTAGGACTCTCCATCTGCTACCAAATCGTTGAAAAGCACAAGGGGAAAATCGAGGTAATTTCGGAGTTTGGACAAGGAACAGAGTTTGCGATCGCATTGCCGATAAAAACTCACAACTAGCGTTAGCTCTTAAAAGAACTGCTATAGCAATCCGATTTGAGTTGTGAGATGCCAGCGAAAGCGAGATCCTAGGGCAACTCTTCCGAAGTCCGGGATCTCGGTTTCGCTGTGAAGAGCGCATCCCTTTGCTAAGGCTACAAAAAAGGAGGCAGAAGTTTATCTGTTGCAGACAAACAACAAAATAGTATATCGCTTCACGCGCAAACCCCGTCCTCTCTATCGTTGCCTCGCAGATGGATGTTAAATTGTTTAAGATCCTCTGCAAAGACTTTCACAGCTTGCCCCCAAAGAGCGGCTGCTGTCTTGAAAGCAAAGTTTTTTCTAAATAACTTTAGCAGGAGTCCTACGACCCACTCTCCCCCATTGAGATAGAGCAAAGATGAATCGTGCCTTTTCACCCCTCCAACAGTTTCTAATCACTTGGCTGCTCGTTCTGACAAGCGGTTGGGTGACGATTTTGGCTCTGAGATATGTGGGTGAGTTGATTAGCATTTTGCTCACAGCCGGACTGATTGCCTTTTTTCTCAACTATGCTGTTGCCGTTTTGCAAACTTTCTTGCCCCGGAGTGTGGCAGCAATCTTAGTTTATTTAATAGCAGGCTTAACTCTGGTACTCATTGGTCTGACTGTAGTACCGCCAGTGTTTAATCAGGGGCGGCAATTGGTGACAAATCTACCTTCGCTCCTAGAGTCTGGACAACAGCAATTAGCTACCTTCCAAGCTTGGAGTGCCGAACACAATTTACCGTTTGACGTGCGAATTTTGGCTTCTGAGTTGTTGGCACGAGTACAAGCGCAAGCCCAAGCGATCGCTACCAGAGGTTTTGGCTTAGTATTAGGCACTTTTAACTGGTTTTTTGACTTAATTCTAATTCTCGTTATTTCTTTTTATATGCTCATTGATGGTGAGCGAGTTTGGCGGGGACTGACGAGTATTTTCTCATCCAAAATTAAAGATGGTTTGACAGAATCATTGCAACGAAATTTGCAGCGATTTGTGTCGGGTCAGGTGTTATTGGGTGTGTTTATGGCAACGACTCTTTCCCTCGCATTTTGGGCATTGCACGTGCCATTCTTCCTAGTATTTGCGGTTTTTATTGGGTTGATGGAAATCATTCCCTTTATCGGAGCAACTTTAGGAATTGCCACGGTTGTGATTGTGGTAGCGTTTATCAATTGGTTTCAGGCGCTGCAAGTCTTAGCCATAGCGATCGCACTTCAACAGATAAAAGATAATTTGGTCGCACCTCGAATTATGGGCAATTTGACAGGTCTATCGCCGGTAATTATCTTTGTCTCTCTCCTACTCGGAGCGAAATTGGGAGGATTGTTAGGAGTGATTCTGGCAATTCCCCTCACAGGCGTCGGGAAAAGTCTTGCAGAAATTGTCCTCGATCCCATGCTGCCACCTCAAACCGGATCGTTTTTTCACAACCCCTTTGCGAAGGAAGTCGTTATCACCACAGAGGAGCAAAGGGGAATTCCTAGCAATTAGCAATTCCTTAAATTTCCTTAACCCAAGATTGAATGCGGCTGAGCGCTGTTTCTAACGCAGATACTATCTCAGTCGCTCCTGCAAGTTGGTAGTGGGAGGCGAGTTCCTCCAACTTTTGGGCATTGCTTCGCATCCCCTCTACTCCGACGTTGGCACTCGCACCTTTTATGTGATGGGCTTCTTTTGCAAGACTATCAAAGTCATTGATAGCGATTGCTCTTTTCACCGATTCTAGATGAGCCTGAACTTCCGTGAAGAACATTTGCAACAGTTCCAACTCAAACTCCCTGCTTCCCTCAGAAAGTTGATGCAGATGTTCCCAATCCACTAAATCTTGTAAAGACGAGAATCTCGTTTCTACATCTTCCCGTGTGGCAACACCCCCACTGCTGGCATTTGCATCTTGAAAAATGACTTTCGTCCAATGGTCGATTAGCAATGCTAACTGTTCCCTTGATACTGGCTTACTCAAATAGTCATCCATCCCAGCATCAAGACAGCGTTTGCGGTCTTCTTTCATCGCGTTAGCGGTTAGAGCAATGACAGTGGTACGGCGCGAACCTTCTCCTTGTCGCCGCCGAATCTCTCGCGTTGCTTCATAACCGTCGAGAATCGGCATCTGACAGTCCATCAGAACTAAGTCATAGGGAATTTTTTCCAATAACTCTACGACTTCCTTCCCATTCGCAGCGACATCGGCTTCATAACCCAAAGTATTTAGCTGCTTGAGGGCAACTTTTTGATTAATCAGATTGTCCTCAGCTAGCAAAATTCGCAATTTGCTTTGGGGAATTGGAATTCGGGAAGGTTGAGGTGAAAAATTCTTCTCCTCTACTTCTTTGCCTACCTCTTTGCCTCTGTCCCGCTGTTCCTCTTGCTTCCCCAAGATGGAGACAATGGTATCCAATAAGCGAGATGGCTTGACTGGCTTAATCAAATGGGCAGCAAATCCTGCCTTCGTCGCCCGTTGTGCCTCCCCTCGCTGATCGGCAGAAGTGAGCATAATCAAGGGTAAATTAGCCAGCATGGGATTTCCTTTGATTTGCTCGCCCAAAGTGATGCCATCAACGTTGGGCATTTGCATATCAATCACCGCCACATCATAGGGAATTCCCCACTCCAGAGCTTCTTGCAAAACTCTCATGGCGGCGGCAGCACCATCCGCCTCATCTACTTGCATCCCCCAGTGCGCCGCCTGAGAGCGAACCACTTTGCGGTTCGTGGCATTGTCATCGACCACTAGCAGACGCCGTCCCGCTAGATTGGTAGAAGTTTGGATGGGTGGTGTTATCCGTTCCGCTTGCTTTTTGAAAGGCACTGTAAACCAAAACTTGCTTCCCTTCCCTGGTTGGCTCTCAAAGCCAATTTCTCCTCCCATTAAGGTGACGAGCTGTTTGCAGATGACCAGTCCCAAGCCGGTGCCGCTATACTGGCGCGTGGCAGAGGAGTCTACCTGGGAAAAGGGTTGAAACAATTGGCTCATATTTTCTGGGGTGATGCCAATGCCCGTATCGGTGACAGAGAAGCGAATCGTTACCACGTCCTCTGATTCGCCCTTCCCAAGAGAATTTGCGGCGGTGTCTGATTGTAGTTCTGCCCTCACCACAATTTCACCGGCGTTGGTGAACTTAATGCCATTGCCAATCAGATTGGTGAGAATTTGCCGCAGACGACCGACATCGCCTTGGAGGTGGGTGGGAACGTTGCGATAGACCAAGGCAGCAATTTCCAGATCCTTGGCATGAGCTTGGGGAGCTAATAAATCTAAGACTTCTTCTACACAAGTAGATAAGTCAAAGTCTAAAACTTCCAGATCCATCTCTCCAGCCTCTAGTTTGGATAAGTCCAAAATCTCATTAATCAGGCACAGCAGGGCATCTCCACTAATGCGAATCGTTTCAACAAAATCCTTTTGCTCTGTAGTCAAGGGCGTGTCTAAAAGCAGCCCAGTCATCCCCAAAACGGCATTCATGGGGGTACGGATTTCGTGGCTCATGTTTGCCAAAAAGGCGCTTTTGGCTTGAGAAGCTGACTCAGCTTGGTGACGGGCGATCTCTAGTTCCTGGCGCTGGAGGGTTTCTTCTTCTAGGAGTTGGGATTGAGCCAGGGCAATACCGACTTGGTCTGCGAGTTGTTGCAGCAGTTCGACTTCAAAGCTAGACCACTGTCGGGGCGAGGTGCATTGGTGGGCAATCAGCAGTCCCCAAAGTTCGTTTTTCTGCAAGATCGGGATAACTAATTTTGCCTTGACTGCCAAATGCTGCAAAAATTCCCGATGACACGGTGAAATCTCAGCATTTTCTACGTCAGCCACAATCCTGATCTTTCCGTGGCAGTAGTCCTCATGGTAAGCTTCGGGGAAGATTTCCGCACTGAAAGTTTGCCCTAATAAGGCGGGCAGACCAGAAACGACATTTTCGGTGACGATGGTACCCGTTTTATCGGCTGCCAGACGATAAATCACTACGCGATCGCACGCGAGAGATTTTCTGACTTCGGTAACGGTGGTTTGAAGAATTTCTTCGAGTTGTAAGGACTGGCGAATTTTTAGGGTAATTTCGGAAAATAATTGCGATCGCAAGTTCTGCCGCTTTAATTCCTCTTGTGCCTGTTTACGCTCGATCCACAGGGCAATCCTGTCCGCTGCAAATTCCAGCGACTGGAGAACAGATTCATTGAGGGGTTGACGAGCAAATATTGCCATCACTCCCATCACAGAGCCTTCAATAATCAGGGGATATCCAGCGAAGGCGACCATTCCTTCCCGCACCGCCCATTCTCTATCCAGAATCTGAGGATCGTCTACGACAGAATTGGTTAGGTAGGGTTGGCGAGTTTGGGCAATTTTGGCGATTTTCAGGGTGCCGATCGGAACGCGGCGATATAAACCCTCAACCTGCGCGTACATCCCAGCACTGGCTTGCAGTTCCAGCATCCTCTCTTCCCGGTTGAGCGTCCAGATCCGCCCAAATGCTGCGTCCAAATACTTCACCATTGCCTCGGTGCAGCGCTGCAAAATGCTTTGCAGGGTGTCGCTTTGAGTGAGGGCAGAATCCACCTCGGCGCGGAAGTGAGCGAGACGGGCTTGCAGCGCTAATGCTTCTTGTGTCCTTTTGTGGTTGGTAATGTCCCGCGTCACTTTGGAGAATCCGCGCAGGTTTCCAGCGTCATCATATAAGGCGGTTACGACAGCGTGCGCCCAAAACCGCGAACCATCCTTCCGCACGCGCCAGCCTTCGGCAACGCTATTCCCTTGAGCGATCGCAATTTCTAGTTCGCTTTGCGCGATCGCTTGTTGATTTTCTCCTGGCTCATAAAAACAAGAAAAATGTTGACCGATGATTTCCTCCGCTCGATATCCCTTAATCCTTTCTGCTCCCGCATTCCAGCTCACAATATATCCCTTGGGGTCGAGCATATAAATTGCATAATCTTTGACCCCTTCTACGACTAAGCGGAAGCATTCTTCGCTTTTTCGCAGATCCTCCTGCGCCTGCTTGCGACTGGTAATATCTTCAGAAATCCTTAATAAATACTGTGAGTTTCCTTGGGCATCTAAAATCGGTAATTTTTTAGTATGTAATATTCTTAAACCTTTATCTTTTGTCTGTATCCGCTCTTCTGGGATATCTAAAATTTTCCCGGTTGCCAGCACTTCTCGATCGGTGGCGGTGAAAAAATCTGCTTCTTCTTTGGTAAACAAGTCATAGTCATTCTTTCCCAGCAACTCTTCAGGGTTACGACCAATTAATTTTTGACCCGCTTTATTGAAACGCACAAAATTAAGTGCTTGAGCATCTTTGACGAAAATAATGTGGGGAATATTTTCGACAATTGAGTTCAGAAATGTCTGGGTATTCCGCATTTCTTCTTCATGACGCTTGCGCTCGGTAATGTCATGAGCGACTGCGTAGATTGCTTGCTGTTCAGACAAGGGCGTTGCTTTCCACAATAGCCATCGATAAGAGCCGTCTTTGCAGCGGTAGCGATTTTCAAAAGAAATTGTATCTATACCTGTAGAAAGTTGTTGCACTTGGGCAATCGTTGCTTCCCGGTCGTCTGGATGCACAAATTCGATAAACGGTTGGCTTTGAAGTTCCTCATTGGTGAAGCCGAGAGTCTTTGACCATGATGGATTTAGACGTTTAAAATAGCCATCCATCCCGGCAATACACAGCATATCTAGAGACAGGGTGAAGAATTGAAGCTGTTCTTCTTGTGCCTTGTCGCGCTGTTTTATCGCCTGTGCCAATTCACGATTATTCCGTCGCAACTCCAGTTGCGTCATCACCTCCCGGCTGAGTGCTTGCAGCGCCACCCGCTGTTGGGGACTCAAATCTCGCGGTACGGAGTCAATTACACACAAAGTTCCCAGTGCCAAGCCTTCTGGGGTTAACAAAGTAGCACCCGCGTAAAACCGGATATTCGGATCGGAAGTCACGAGGGGATTATTGGCAAACCGCTCGTCAGTGGATGCATCGCGGATAACAAATAGGTCGGTTTGCAGGAGAGCATGGGCACAAAAAGCAATATCACGAGGAGTTTCCTGAGCCGTGATGCCAACTTTTGATTTAAACCACTGCCGATCCGTATCAACTAAGCTGACGAGGGCAATTGGTGTACCGCAGATGTGTGCAGCCAAAAGCGTCAGATCGTCAAATGCCTGTTCTGCGGCGGTATCGAGGATTTCATACTGCTGTAGCGCTTGAATCCGTTCTGGTTCGTTTTCGGGTAAAGGTGCTTTCATCTACGTTTTTGAAGGGTAGCATTCTAATTTTTACAGGTGTATTCAAAGCAATGCATATTTGTAAAGTTATTCAAATCGAGGGCGATCGCTATATCTCCTGCCTCGTTATGGCTTCCCTAAGAGCGATCGCCCAAATTTTCTGTTAACATCCACAAAAATGCCGATTGCAAGAAACTGCTGGAACGTTCCAGATTGCCTGCTAATGTAAGTAATTATACAGACAATAAATTTCCGCTCATTTAGGCAAGAGTGAAATCATTCATCATTTCTATGACCAAGCAAGAATACCTAAAAATTCTATTAGTTGAAGATAGCCTTGTGAGTCAGACGGTTGTATTTAAACAGTTAAAGAAGTTAGGGTATGAAGCAAATGTTGCTGCTAATGGTCAAGAAGCATTATGGATGAGATCCCAAGGAAAATATGACCTAATCCTCCTCGATTGCCAGATGCCGATACTAGACGGTTATGAAACTGCACAAAGAATTCGTCAATTAGAAGGTGATGCGCGACAGACAATCTTGATTGCAATGACTGCCAACGGCATGAAAGCAAATCGGGATCGCTGTCTAAAGGTCGGCATGGATGATTATCTACTTAAGCCGGTTCGTGAGGAAGAGTTGGCAGCTAAATTAGAAAATTGGATTGAAGTTATTATTAAAAATAAGCAGGCAATCGCATCCTCATCTGCCTCCTCATCTATAGATTTAACAAGTAAAATTATTCCCGTTGACTCCAGTGCTAACCCGGACGAGTCAAGCGTCAATGACTGGGTGGATTTAAATCGCTTAGACGATATAACCTTGGGGGATCTGAAATTGCGAAACGAAATTCTACAAGCCTTTTTAGAAGATACAAAAGTAAACTTATCATCGATAAAATCAGCAACTTTTTCTAAGAATTTTGAAGCGATTGAACATAAAGCCCATCAAATTCGGGGTGCTAGTGCGAATGTTGGCGTCAACAAATTAAAAAATTTAGCCGACCGATTAGAACTTCAGAGCCAACAAAAAAACTTTAAGGAAGTGACTCAATTGGTAATTCAAATAGAAAATCATTTCCAAAAGATTCAATCTTTTTTGTTTGAGATAATTGACTGGGAGAGGGTGGAGGGTGAAACTCCAGTCCTTCTTCACGCCAATCGGTCTGGAGGGACGCAGGTTGGTTCCACGTCAAAAATTTTAATTATTGATGACGATCCTAGCGTTCGGTTAGTCGTCAAAAACTCACTCCAACTTCTAGGTCATGAAGTCATAGTAGCGGCGAATGGTGAAGAGGGATTAAAGAAAGCAAAGCAGCTACACCCTCATCTAATTATTTGTGATTGGATGATGCCAGTCATCAATGGGCTGGAAGTGTGCCGCCAGGTTAAATCCGATCCAGAATTATCTTTGGCATTTTTTATTTTGCTGACGATTCGTGGGGATGTAAAAGACCGGGTGGAGGGTTTAGATACTGGAGCTGATGAGTATCTCCCAAAACCAATTGATATGAGTGAATTACGGGCGCGGGTGGGCGCGGGATTGCGATTGCAGCGGTTAACGCAAGAATTGAGCGAAGCGAATCAGGCACTGCGACAAGCGAATCAGCAATTGACTGCCCGTAATGAATTGCTAGAATCTTTGTCGCTGACCGATCAGTTAACAGGTTTATTAAATCGGCGGGCAATGGATCAGGCATTGCCTCATATGCTGCGGCAAGTCGGCAACCGCGATGCGAATACTCGCTACCGTTATTTGTGTGTATTTCTGATTGATGTGGATCATTTTAAGCGGGTGAACGATACGTATGGTCACACAGTGGGGGATTGTGTGCTGCAAGCGATCGCCGGACGACTACAGTCCAATGCACGCCCTAGCAGTCTGTTGTATCGCTATGGCGGTGAAGAGTTTGTCTGCATCACCCTGGGACTGAATCTGCACAATGGTTTAGAGTATGGTGAAAGTTTACGCTCTTGCATCGCCGAATGCCCTTTCAAGATTTCTAACGATCTGCTGCTACCCATTACGATTAGTATCGGTGGCGCGATCGCTAGTGCTGTTAATTTAGTTGATTCTCAAGATTTATTACATCAAGCAGATCGAGCGCTTTACAGAGCTAAGCATGAAGGTAGAAATTGCCTACGAATGTTTTCCTCGTGGGAAAATATTGTTGAGATGGGTCACGCTTAAATTAGTTTGGAGTTGCTAATCCTCTCAACGATGCGATCGGAGCGTTACAGTAATGCTTGCACTTCAGTATTTATCGTTGAGCTTTATTAATAGAAAGTTTTTAATTTCAGGATAGTGAAAATAACAAATGCAACTATTTTTAAATTAAAATTATACAAATCAATGGTTATATTTTATTTGATTTAATTATCAACGTTTTTAGAAGATTTTACTTAAAATTAAAATTATAAAAATCATAAAAAAATGAAATTTAATTTCTGATTCTCGATTGCTTGTCAGTGGCTGTACAGGAAACAAAAAGTCAATAGCAGTGATTCCGAGCCTAGCAGAAGGATGCCCAAAAGTTTAGATTTGCCGCCAGTCATCAGAGTAAAATTAAGATGGTTTAAGAGCCTGACAAGAGAACTTCAGACAAGCGAGGAGTGCTAGTTGCAAGACCGCTGCGCTTACCCCGCATCCGCTTAGCGATGCTGTGAGGAGGGAGGAAATGAAAAATTTCAAACCAGGAAGCGTAGGAGCGATAACCGCAGGCCCCTTTAGTGATTTTCAGGGTGTGGTAGTTAAGTTGCAGCCTGGAGAAAAGATTGTTGTTGAAGTCGAAATATTGGGTCGCAAAGCAGAAATCACCCTAAATCAAGAGCAATTCGAGCTACTGGGTGAAGACCCCCGTCCGCGTTTCCGGGACGAGATTGAAAAAGATATCGACCAGATGCTTCAGGAGGAATTTGATAATTGGTGGCTAAAGCAGTTGGATCGACCAGAGGATGATTTAGTTGCCGAGTGGTCTGCTTTCTGTGCATTTCGTCAAGAATTTGAGGCGAAAGCTGCCGTAGAACGACAGACTTTGCTCAATGCTTTTGAAGCATCTTTTACAGCGATCGCAGAACATGGCGTTTCATGGGCAAAACAACGCTGGGAAACAGAAACAGAACGCTGGACGCCAAACGCCTATCGGCACGAAGAATTCTACAAAGCTGCGCGTCAGCAAATTAAAGAATGCCCTGATGATTCAGGTCATTGGACGGATATCTGGCGACATCTGTGGCAAGCGGCAAATGAACGTTCCTGGAAAGCGGAATACATGGCATGGCGTCAGGAAAATCTGCCGGATGCTGCCACGATCGAGCAGATGCGCCTGGATGCCCGACAAAAAGCGCAAGCGTTGGTGGAAGCCGTGCGATCGCTGGTACAACAAACCCACGGCTTGACCTTACCCGACCATGTTTTTGCATTCTGGGCTTTCTGGCTCAGCTTAACTCCGATTGAGCGGCAAGAAATGCACTGGATTGCAACACCTTGCGGTTTGTTTGATTTATTCAGTGAAGAAGGTTTGCAGCGAAAACCCATACCAGAACTTGACCATCGCTTACATTACCGCTATTACCGCGATCCGCCGGAGTTTCTCACTTTGCTGTACGGGGGCGGCGATGGTTTGCATTTTGGTCTTTGGTACGATGACCCCAGAGAACTTCCCACGGGTGTGATGTATTACTGGAACAACGATGGCATTCCCGTCTGTGATGACGGTTGTCAAACATTGCTCCAACAGGTTCGCTTCCAAATCGAAAAAGCGGTCTCTCAACTGGAATATGACCGCTATGACAACGATTCCCGGCATCGACGAGTTAGACTCTCAGCACTCCGCGACGCGGTGATGATGTTTGAAACGGCGGAACGCCCTGAAATGGGAAGTCTGTACGAGAAAGCCTACAAACAACAGCGGCTGGGTGCCAGGATTGCGACTGAGGATGGTGCAGGGGTGGCAATTCCCGGCTTCAGCGCCGAAACTTTCCCTCAGCGCGATCTTGAAGTAATTAGAATCGCTATCTTAGGGGATGCACCAATTGTCCAAGACTGGATTGTGGCAGCACTAGAAGCTTGTGCCGAGGGTCAACCGGCTGAGGCGCTGGCATTCGGTCGTGACTTGCACTGGCTTTCCGCTGGGAATCTAGAACGAGAAGCGGCTGCTGCCAAACTGCTGGATGCTGCCTACCGCGCACTCGGTCGAGATGCTTTGGCTGCGATCGCATTCGTCCATTTTCAAAAGCGATCGCTCCAGTCAGTGAATATTTATTAGCGATAAAGTTATAGCTACCAGAAATAGTCAGCGATCGCGCATTACGAAGCACGAATTTCTTGCCGTATTGGGTAAAGAACTTTTAAACAATACTCTTGCGTTGATGTCATTTAAAGCCCTTAATTTTAGCCCTCAATGACACCTGTAATCAAAGATACTGGGCGCTCATTGTGATAAAACAGGAAAATAATCATGTTGAATAAATTCAAGCTGGGTACCAAATTCACCTTACTTCTATCGCTAGTTTTTATCTTTGGGATTGTTGTTAGTGGGATTGCTTTGTCTAAGGCACTTCAGCATAGAGCCGAAAATGAAATTATCTCTAAAGGTGTAGTTCTCATGGAGACAATGAACTCACTGAGAGACTATACAAATACTCAGATTAGTCCTCTCTTAGCGCGGAGTGCAGAAGCTCAACCAGAATTTATTCCTGAAACAATTCCTAGCTTTTCTGTAAGAGAAGTTTTTGAAGGTTTACGCCAGAAAGGAGAATATAAAGATTTATTCTACAAAGATGCTACTCTGAATCCTACAAATTTGCTAGATAAAACAGATAACTTTGAAGACAAAATTGTAAACCGCTTTCGCAACGAACCAGAAACGAAAGAAATCTCAGGTTTTCGCTCTTTATTTGGCAAGCAAGTATTTTATAAAGCTTTACCGATTGCGATTGAACAAGAGAGTTGTCTCCGCTGCCATTCGACTCCAGCCGCAGCGCCGAAGAATTTGATAAAAACCTATGGCAGTAAAAACGGTTTTGGTTGGCAATTAAAGGAAATTATTGGTGCTCAAGTCATCTATGTCCCCGCCGAGCAAGTTTTTGAGAGAGCCAACCGTTCTTTTTTCCTAATTATCGGAATTTTTCTCGGCATTTTTACTTTTGCCGTGCTTATAATTAATTACTTATTAAAACGAACTGTTGTTCAGCCAGTTAAACTCATGGCTAAGCTGGCTCAAAAAATTACTGCTGGTACAACTTCCGATAAAGTTGAGGAATTCGATTTAGAAAGTTTAAAAGATGTTGCCCGTCGTGCCGATGAATTGGGACAGATGGGGCGGGTTTTCGAGAGCATGGCGCGTGAAATTTACGCCCGCGAACAACGCCTGAAACAACAGTTACAGGAACTCCGGATCGAGATTGATGAAGCCAAAGCAGCGCGTCAGGTAGCTGAAATTACAGAGTCGGACTATTTTCAGGAATTGCAGAAAAAGGCTAAACATCTAAGGAAAAGATCCAAAGAATCCGATACATAAATTTAAATTTCCTATCTTGTGTAGCAGCTTAGCATTTAGTCTTTACTCAGCTAAAATTTACACTTTTTCCACTGACTATTTACTTTTACAGTACCCGCGAAAAATATGGTTGTTTCTCTAATTTTTCGCCTCACGGCTTTGAATTAGATGGGTTTTATTGGCCTACCAGCGAACATTAGACCTCCTGCATGAATGGTCAAGTAGTGTGCCAGTTCATAATCGAGATTGCACAATAAGGGAGTAGATCAGCATCAAGAAACTG